>NZ_LPWD01000090.1 GCF_001723295.1 Methyloceanibacter marginalis | reverse complement strand
GGCCGGGACAAGCCCGGCCATGACGCGTGAAGAGAATTCAGCCAATCACCGTGCCTTTGCGCAATGAGGTGCCGCGCAGGAAGGCCTCGCCGGTCACCGGCTTCTTGCCGGCGCGCTGAACCTTGGTGAGGCGCACGGCGCCCTCCCCGCAAGCGACCGTGAGGCGCTCGTCGAGAAGCGTGCCGGCCACGCCGCTGCCGTCCGCAAGCACGGAGCCCAGCACCTTGACGCGCTCGGCCCTATCGCCCTGCTTCAGCTCGAACCAGGCGCCGGGATGAGGCGCGAGCCCGCGGATATGGTCATGCACGTCTTGCGCGGGCAGCGTCCAGGCGATGCGCGTCTCCTTGTTATTGATCTTGGCGGCATAGGTGACGTCCGTGTCGTTCTGCGCCTGGCAGTCGAGCGTGCCGTCTTGCAGCGCGGCCAGCGCCTTGACCATCGCGCCGGCGCCGCGCGCGGCAAGCGCATCGTGCAATTCGCCGGCGGTCATGTCGGGGCCGATCTGCATCCGCTCGACCAGACAGACGGGACCCGCATCGAGTCCTTCGGTGACGCGCATGATGGCGACGCCCGTCTCCGCATCGCCCGCCATGATGGCGCGGTTGATGGGGGCGGCGCCGCGCCAGCGCGGCAGAAGCGAGGCATGGATATTGAAGATGCCTTGCTTGGTCGCGGCGAGGACGGGCTTGGGCAGGATGAGGCCATAGGCGACGACCACGGCGGCGTCGGCTTCGAGCTCGGCAAAGCGCTTCTGCTCCGCCTCGCTCTTGAGGCTCTCGGGCACACGCACCTCGAGGCCTGCCGATTCAGCGGCCTCGTGCACCGGTGACTTTCGCAAATCCATGCCGCGGCCGGCCGGGCGCGGCGGCTGCGTGTAGACCGCGGCGATGTCGTGGCCCGCTTTGCGGAGGGCCTGCAAGGCCGGCACGGCGAAGTCCGGCGTGCCCATGAAGACGATGCGCATGGGTCCCTTATGTCATTGCCGGGCTTGACCCGGCAATCTATTCCACTGGCGCTTCTATACGCTGAGCCGTAACGGCGTGGATGCCCGGATCAAGTCCGGGCATGACGAGTCCCTAAGGGGCATCGCCTCGGCGCGCTTCTGCTTGGTGAACTTCTTGACGATCATGTCGCGCTTCAGCCGCGAGAGATAGTCGATGAACAGCACGCCGTTCAAATGATCGATCTCGTGCTGGACGATCGTGGCCCAGATGTCCTCGAGCTCGAGCTCCTGCGGCTTGCCCTCGCGGTCGAGGAAGGCGACGCGCGCTTTCGCCGGGCGCTCCACCTCCGCCGTCACCTCGGGGATGGACAGGCAGCCTTCCTCGTGTGTGCGCATCTCGTCGGAGAGGGAGAGGATTTCGGGGTTGGCCATGACGATCGGGTCCGGCGGATCCTCGTCGCGGGCGGCGTCCATGACAATGACCCGCCGCGAGATGCCGATCTGCGGGGCGGCGAGCCCCACGCCCGGGGCGTCGTACATGGTGGCGAGCATGTCGTCCATGAGCTTGCGCAACGCGTCGTCGACGCGCTCGACAGGCGCGGCTTCCGTGCGCAACACCGGGTCCGGGATCGTGATGATGGGATAGATCGAGGCCATGCTTCAGGCTGACATTGGGTTCAGGCTGACATAAGGACCGGGCGCGTTCCGGTCAATGCGCCCGTTTCTCCCACCAGGCTCCCAGCGTGTTCCTGTTTTGGTCTGAGCGTGCGAATCAGCCTATAGCTGTCCCATGGCTCTAGAGCCCCTGCAGGTGGGGAGCGTCACGCTCGATCCCGTACTTATTGGTCTCGCGCTCGCGGGCCTTGCCGTTGTTGCGCTCATCGTGCTCGCGATCGTGCTCATCGTGCATATGAGCCGGCGCAAGCAGGAGGCCTCCGCCAGCGATGCGCATCTCGGCGAGCTGAAAGTGCGCCTCCAGACGCTTGCCGAGATCAGCGTCACCCGCCACGGAGAGCTTGCCCGGGCGGTGAACGAGCGGCTCGACCGCATGACCCACAAGGTGGGCACCGATCTCAACGAGACGGCGCGCAGGACGCACGAATCCATCTCCAAGCTCAATGAGCGGCTGGCGGTGATCGACACGGCGCAGAAGAACCTGACGGATCTCTCCAGCAATATGGTGAGCCTTCAGGAAATCCTGGCGAACAAGCAGGCCCGCGGCGCCTTCGGCCAAATGCGCATGGAGGCCATCGTCCAGGACGGCCTGCCGGTGGGCGCCTACACGTTCCAGGCGACGCTCTCCAACGGCAAGCGGCCGGACTGCCTCCTGCATATGCCGAACACGCCGGCGGGCGTGGTGATCGACGCCAAATTCCCGCTGGAAGGTTTCGAGGCGTTCCGTGTCGCCAGGCGCGACGAGGAGAAGAAGCTGGCGGCGCGGCAGGTGCGGATCGACGTCGGCCGTCACATCGAAGCGATGGCCGAGCGCTACCTCATCGCCGGCGAGACGCAGGACACCGCCATCTTGTTCGTGCCGTCAGAGGCGATCTATGCCGACCTCGCCGAGCATTTCTCGGACATCGTGCAGAAGGCGCACCGAGCGCGCATCGTCATCTGCGCGCCGAACATGCTGATGCTCGCGGTGCAGACCATGCAGGCCATCCTCAAGGACGTGCAGATGCGCGAGCAGGCGCATCTCATCCAGCGCGAGGTGGCGACGCTGATGGAGGATATGGGCCGCTTCCGCGACCGGGTGCTCGATCTGCAACGGCATTTCGGCCAGGCGAACGCGGATATCGACAAGATCCTCACCTCCTCGGAGAAGATCACCAAGCGCGGGCAGAAGATCGAAAGTCTCGACTTCGAGGAGGAGGCCAAGGCCGAGCTCGCGAAGAAGAACGGCGCCGCGCGGCCGCCAGCGGCGGCGCCTGCACCGCCCGCACCCCAAGCCCAGCCTGCGAGGGTCGAGAGGCCGCGCAGCGAGGGCCCGCGCATCATCCGGCAACCTGATCTATTGGCAGGCGAATAATGCTCGAGACCATGGACGGCTCGATGTTCGATCAGGTCGTCGTGGGCGGCGGCGCGAGCCTCGCCAATCTCATCATCCACGCGGTGCTGGTGGGCGCCATCGTCGCCACGGTGCGGCGCTTGAGGATGGAAGGCGGCTCGGTGCCGAGCTTCCTGCGTTATACGCTGGTGATCGTCGCCACCGGCACGCTGCTCGTGGCCGGGCATTTCAGCGAAGTGGTGCTGTGGGCCTACACCTATGACTGGGTGGGCGCCACGCCGCCGGGGACAGACCTCGTCTATTTCGCCTTCGGCAACTACACGACGCTCGGCTATGGCGACACGGTGCCGGTGCCGGAATGGCACCTGCTCGGGCCGATGACGGCGCTGAACGGCGTCATGCTGATCGGCTGGTCGACGGCCTTGATCTTCGAGATCTTGCGGCGCTCGGGCCCCCAGACGCAAAGCTGACGCTCCGCGGATTGCCGAACAGATCGAGCGGCGCCGGCGCGCCGCCGCTTACGGGCTTGGAGGCCTCCGATTTCTTCAGCGCCCAGAGCCCGCGCTTCGGCGCGAACAGGAACGCGGCGAGGAAGACGGACGCCTGGACCAGCACGATGCAGGCGCCGGTCGCGCCGTCGATGTGGAAGCTGATGAGCCGTGCCGAGCGCGGCGGAGCCGCAGGCCACGGCCACCGCGATCACCAGCATCCTGCCGAAGCGGTCGGTCAGCAAATAGGCCGTGCGCCCGGCGCGATCAGCATGGCGATGACCAAAATGATGCCGACGGCCTTGATCGAGCTGACGATGGTCAGGGACAGCAAGATCAGCAGGCCGTAATGCAGCACGCGCACGGGCAAGCCGATGGCGCGCGCATGATTGGGATCGAAGCAATAGAGCAGGAGATCGCGGCGCTTGAGGAGCACGATGAGAAGCGTTCCGCCGGCGATGATCGCGGTCTCGATGAGGTCGGCCGCTGTCACGCCCAGCACATTGCCGAACAGGATGTGGTTCAGGTGCTGATCGGTCTCGACCTTGGTGAACAGCACCAGCCCGAAACCGAACATGCCGGAGAACACGATGCCCATCACCGTGTCCTCTTTCACGCGGCTATTGTCCTTGAGGTAGCCGGTCGCGAGCGCGCAAGCGAGCCCTGCGACGAAGGCGCCGATCACCAGCGGAATGCCCAGCACGAAGGCGATGACGATGCCGGGCAGCACGGCGTGCGAGATGGCGTCGCCCATGAGCGACCAGCCCTTGAGCACGAGATAGCAGGAGAGCACGGCGCAGACGGCGGCGACGAGCAGCGACATGAGAAGCGCGCGCTGCATGAAATCATAGGCGAAGGGCTCGGCGAAGAAGGCGACCGGGTCCATCATGCGGCGCCTCCGGCACCACGTGACGCTTGCGGCGCGCGGCCAGCACGCCGTGCCTCGGCGCGAAATAGAAGGCGGCAAGAAACAGCAGCGTCTGCAGGGTGACAATGACCCCGCCCGTGGCGCCGTTGACGAAATAAGAGAGATAGGCGCCGACGAAGCTGGTCCCCGCGCCAATCGCGATGGCGATCAGAATGAGCCGGCTAAAGCGGTCGGTGAGCAGATAGGCCGTGGCGCCCGGGGTCACCACCATGGCGATGACGAGGCAGGCGCCCACGGTCTGGAGGGCCGCCACGGTGCAGGCGCTGAGCAGCGTGAAGAAAACGATCTTCAAGGCCCAGGTGTTGATGCCGATGCTCCTGGCATGGGTCTCGTCGAAGAAGGTGACCATCAGGTCCTTCCAGATGAAGGCCAGGATGACGAAAGACACGGCGGCGATGATCACGACTTGCATGGCGTCCTCGTCGGCGATGGCGAGGATGTTGCCGAGCACGATGGTCTGGATCGATACGGAGGTCGGGTGCAACGAGGCCATCAGAAGACCGAGCGCAAACAGCGTGGTGAAGACGAGGCCGATAATGGCGTCCTCGCGCAGGCGGGAATGCTGCTTGACGAAGACCATGCTCAACGCGGCAAGAATGCCGGCGAAGAAGGCGCCCGCGGCGAACGGCGCGCCGATGATATAGGCGCCCGCACGCCCGGCACGATGGAGTGGCCGAGCGCGTCGCCCATCAGCGACCAGCCCTTCAACATGAGATAGGCGGACAGGAAGGCACAGACCGCACCCACGAGCGCGCTGACCCACATGGCCTTCCACATATAGTCGTAGCTGAACGGGATCAGGAGCTCGGCGAAGAGGGCGCTCATTCCGGGCGGTCCTGATCTTCTTTGCGCCGCTTGGCCTTGCCGCCATAGATGACCAGCGGCCGCTCGTCGTCGGTGAGCACGGTGAGTTTCCGCGTATCGTCGTCGTCGTGCAGCGCATGCCGCCGAGCTCGAAATTGCGCAGCACGCCGCCGAAGGTGCGCTCCAGATTTTCCTGGGTGAAGGTCTCCGCCGTGGGACCCGCGGCCAGCACCGTGCGGTTGAGCAGCACGACCTGATCGCAGAAGTCCGGCACGCTGCCGAGATTGTGGGTCGAGACCAGCATCAGGTGACCGGAGGCGCGCAGCTCGCGCAACAGCTCGATGATCGCTGTCTCGGTGGTGACGTCGATGCCGGTGAACGGCTCATCGAGCAGAATGATGCGGCCTTCTTGAGCCAGAGCGCGGGCGAGGAACACGCGCTTCTTCTGGCCGCCGGAGAGCTCGCCGATCTGGCGCTCGCGGTAAGCGCTCATGCCGACGCGCTCCAGGGCTTGGTCCACCTTGCGGCGGTCCTCGCGTGTGGGAATGCGCAGGAAATTCATATGGCCGTAGCGGCCCATCATCACGACGTCCTCGACCAGGACGGGGAAATTCCAATCGACGTCCTCGCTCTGGGGCACATAGGCGACGATGTTCTGCGAGATGGCCTCGTCCACGGGCAGACCGCAAAGCCTGACCTCGCCGGCGGACGGCTTCACGAAGCCCATGATGGCCTTGAAGATGGTGGACTTGCCGCTGCCGTTGACGCCGACAAGGGCGCAGATCGTGCCAGGGCCGAGCGCGAAGGACGCGTCATGCACCGCGGTGAAGCCGTTGGGATAGGTGACGCTCAGATCGCGGACCTCGACGCTCGCGGGCCGCGTGGACACCTCGTTGCGGGTCAGGAGATCAAGCGGGCTCATCTTCAAAGCCTTTGGCGATGGTCTCCACGGTCACGCGCAGGAGATCGAGATAGGTCGGCACGGGTCCATCCTCGGTCGAAAGCGAATCCACATAGAGCACGCCGCCGTAGCGCGCGCCGGATTCCTTGGCGACTTGCTTAGCGGGCCGATCCGAGATCGTGCTCTCCGAGAACACCACGGGGATGCCGTTGTCGCGCACCAGCTCGATCACATGGCGCACCTGTTGCGGCGTGCCCTGCTGATCGGCATTGATGGGCCAGAGATAGGCCTCGCGCATCTCGTAATCGCGCGCGAGATAGGAGAAGGCGCCTTCCGACGTGACGAGCCAGCGCTTGTCCTTAGGGATGGCCGACAGCCGCTTGCGCAAGGGCGCATCCATCGCCTTGATCCTTTCGGCGTAGGCGGCGGCGTCTTGTTGTAGGTTTCCGCGTTCTTCGGGTCGTGCTCGGCGAGCGCCTTTCGAATGTTCTCCACATAGATCAGCGCGCTCGACGGCGACATCCAGGCGTGCGGATTGGGCTTGCCGTTATAGGGCCCCTCGGTGATGCCCATGGGCTCGACGCCGTCGCTCACCACCACGCTCGGTACATCCTTCACGTTGTGAAAGAACTTCTCGAACCAGCGCTCGAGATTGAAGCCGTTCCACAGGACGAGGTCGGCGTCCTGCGCCTTGACGATGTCGAGCGGCGTCGGCTGATAGTCGTGAATCTCGGCGCCGGGCTTGGTGATGGACTCCACCACCGCCGCATCGCCGGCGACGTTCTGGGCGATGTCCTGGATGACCGTGAAGGTGGTGACCACGCGGAACTTGCCGGTATCCGCGGACTCGCTTGCCGGCTCGCCGCATGCAGCCAGCGTGCCCAAGCTCAAAATCGCAATCGCGGCGCTCAGTCGCGTGAGCCGCCGAACCCAATCCAGCGTCAAGGAGTCCTCCTCATGGCCCAGTTTCTCATGCAGCATAGCTGCAATTGCAACTTATTCGCAACTAAAATTTAAAGAGGCCTCGAGGAAAAGGCCCTTAAGGCGCGCGGCTTTGGCCGATTACTTGGCCTTCTTGCGGGTGGCCTTGGCTTTGGCCTGGCGCTCGCCCCATTTCATGCCTTCGAGCTTCAGCCCGTCAGGGTCGAGGAAGAAGACCGCGTAATAGTCGTCGTAATATTCGCCGGCCGGGTCGAAGATGGTCGCGCCCTGCTCCTTCAAGAAGCTTCCAGATCGTCGACGTCTTTGCGGCTCCTGAGCTCGAAGGCGTAGTGGTGAAAGCCGATATCGCCGAGGCGGTACGGGTGCTTAAGCCCCTCCTCATCCGCCTGGCCGATCCAGAAGCGCGTCTTGCCGTTGGTCCAGCCGATCATGTCGCCGTAATCGCCCAGCACCTCGAAGCCGAGAAACGCGAACAGCTTGCCGTAGAACGCCTTCGATTTGTCGAAGTCGCTGACCCTGATGACCAGATGGTCGATGCCGACGACGCGCACCATGGTTCTTCTCCTTTGTCCTGCCACGAAAGCGGCATCCAGTACTCGCGGTATTCCGACGTAACGTACAACGGCGGTGACTGGATCAACGGTGAGACGGAATTCGGCGAGACGGCATGACGAAACCTCCGGCGGCTGATAAGAACCATCCATGACGGAGACCGGGGGAACGACCGAACAATCGGGCTTGGCCGACGTGCAGCGCAGCTGGACGGCGATCCTGTTCAACCGGAAGATGCTCGCCTGCATCTTCCTGGGCTTCACCTCGGGCATGCCGCTCTATGTCCTGATTTCGCTGGTGCCGGCCTGGCTGCGCAGCAACGACGTGAACTTGGCCACGATCGGCCTCTTCGCCCTGATCGGACTGCCCTATACCTGGAAATTCGTGTGGTCCCCCCTGATGGACCGCTACAAGCTGCCTTTCCTTGGGCGCCGGCGCGGCTGGGCGCTCCTGACGCAGCTGGTGCTGCTGCTCGCGATCGGCGTGCTGGGCCAGTTCGATCCGTCGACCTCGCTCCAGGTCATCGTCGCGGTGGTGTTCGTGGTCGCCCTGTTCGGCGCCAGCCAAGACATCGTCATCGACGCCTACCGGCGGGAGCTCTTGGCCGACGACGAACTCGGCACCGGCACGTCCATCTTCGTGAACGCCTACCGTCTGTCCGGACTGGTGCCGGGCTCTCTGGCCCTGATCCTGGCCGACCACCAGCCCTGGACGGTGGTGTTCTGGGTCACCGGCGCTTCATGCTGGTCGGCATCGTCACGACCTTCAGAGAAGGCGACGACGCCCTGGCGCCGCACACTCTGCGGGAGGCGGTCGTCGATCCCTTCGTCGAGTTCTTCAGCCGCGACGGCGGGATCAAGGCCGGGTTGGGCCATCCTTGCCTTCCTGTTCCTCTACAAGCTGGGGGACAACATGGCCACGGCGCTCGCGACGCCGTTCTACATCGACATGGGCTACTCCTTGAGCGAGATCGGCTCCGTGGCGAAGGTGGCGGGCCTATGGGCCAGCATTGCCGGCGGCGTGCTCGGCGGCATCATCATGCTGAAGGTGAGCATCAACCGTGCGCTGTGGCTGTTCGGCTTCGTGCAGGTCCTCACCATCCTGCCCTATATCTGGCTGAGCCAAGCCGGACACTCTCTGCCGGGGCTGTTCGTCGTGGTCAGCGGCGAATATCTCGGCGTCGGACTTGGCACAATCGCGCTGACCGCCTTCATGGCGCGCGAAACCAGCCGCGCCTTCACGGCCACGCAGTTCGCCCTGTTCTCGAGTTTCATCGCGGTGCCCCGCACGGTGGCCAACGCCTCGACCGGCTTCATCGTCGAGGCCGTGGGGTGGACGCAGTTCTTCGTGATCTGCACCATCGTCGCGATCCCCGGCATGCTGCTGTTGCTGAAGGTGGCGCCGTGGAACGACAAGCGGCTCGCCCCCGAAGCGGTCGCGGCGCTCGAACCTCTCAAGGAGAAATCCACATGAGCATCGACCGTCTGCTGGTCTTCATCGTGGTTGGGCTGACCTGCCTGTTGATCGGCGGCATGGGCGGGCTGTTCCTCGGCGCCACGTCGGAGCAAGAATCGTTCCTCGAGGCGCTCGCGCGCGGCAACTTCACCACGGCGTGCAAAACGCAGATCGAAGCGGCCCTGCGCGGCGGCGGCGCGGCGCCAGCGAACCCTTAGCGCATCTCTCCCGCTTGTTGCCCTGGATCCCGACTTTCGTCGGGATGACGACTTCGTCGTCACATGGCCTTGCGGGCTTTGACGGCGGCCGCCAGCGTACCCTCGTCGAGATAGTCGAGCTCGCCGCCGATGGGCACGCCTTGGGCGAGCCGCGACACCGCGACATTGCAGCCGGCGAGCTGATCCATCAGGTAATGCGCCGTGGACTGGCCTTCCACGGTGGCGTTGAGTGCCAGCAGCACTTCGGTGACTTGCGGATCGGCGGCGCGGTCGATCAGCTTCGGGATGGTGAGATCGTCGGGGCCCACGCCGTCGAGCGGCGAGAGCGTGCCGCCCAGCACGTGGTAGAGCCCGTTGATCACCGCGGCGCGCTCCAGCGCCCAAAGGTCGCCCACCTCCTCCACCACGCAGATCATGGAGCGGTCGCGCGTGTTGTCGCGACACAGCGTGCAAGGGCTTTGCGTATCGATATTGCCGCAGGTCTCGCAGGTGAGGATGGTGTCTCGGGTCTCGGCAAGCGCTGAGGCAAGGGGATCGAGCAGCTGCTCCTTCTTCTTCACGAGATGCAGCGCCGCGCGCCGGGCCGAGCGGGGGCCGAGCCCCGGCAGCCGCGCCAGGAGCTGAATCAAGCGCTCGATCTCGGGGCCTGCCGCCGCGCGCGCCATCTTTTGGCTAGAAGAGCTTGAGGCCGGGCGGCAGGGGAAGGCCGCCGGTCAATGCCTGCATCTTCTCCTTCGTGGCCTCTTCGACTTTGGTCTTGGCGTCGGCGTGGGCGGCCGTGATGAGATCCTCCAGGATCTCGCCTTCTTCGGGCTTGAGCAAAGACGGGTCGATCTTGACGCTTGCCATCGCGCCCTTGCCGTTGAGCGTCACCACCACCATGCCGCCGCCGGACCGGCCTTCGCAGGCCATGCGCTCCATTTCGGCCTGCATGTCGGCCATGCGGCCTTGGAGCTCCTGCGCCTGCTTCATCATCTGCGTGAAATTTTTCATCGCGTTTCCGTATTCCTAATTCGTGCCATCGTCCTTGAGATCTTCTTCCGGCGGGGCCTCGTTGCCGGCGTCCTCGCCGGGCACCGCATGCGCCGTGGAGCGCACTGCGGCGATCCGGGCATCGGGGAAATGCTGAAGCACCTCCTGCACCGCAGGGTGCGCGCGCAACTGCTCCATCTCGCGCTCGGCCTGCGCCCGGCGCGTCGCCCCCAAGGGCTCGGCGCCTTCCTGATCGCTGGTCGATACGATCCATACCCGGCCGGTCCAAGCTTTGAGCTTACGCATCAACTCCTGCAAGAGATCGGGCGCCGCAACGGGCAGCGGATTAACCTCGATATGCCCCGGCTTGAAGCGCACCAGGCGCACCTGCTCCAGCAGCGCATTTTTCAGCTTGAGATCGCGCTTATCGTCGGCGAGCGCCACGAGATCCTGCACGGCGAGCTGGTCCATGAGGCGCATGCGGTCGGCGCCGGCGACCGGACTCCCGGCGCGCTTGAGTTCGCGTATCATCGGCGCGGTGAACGGCTCGCGCCGCCGTACGAGAATGAGAATGTCGCCCGCTTTCACCCTGCGTCCGGCCGAGGCGAGTTGCTCTCCGTCCTCGCGCCAGGCTTTGATGGTCGCCGCAATGCGCTTGCACAGGGCGTCCACCGACGCGCGCCGCCCGGCTCCTCGCTCCACGGCTCGAAGGCGGAAACGCTCGGGCGCTTGTCCTCGCCGAGCGGCTCCCACAATTCCACCAGCCCCGCTTCGCCTTGCCGATTGGCGTGATGCTGGATGACGGCGTCCTCGGCAAAAGTCAGGCCCTGCGCCGCTTCTCGCCGCTCGAACACACGGTCCACCGCGTCGAGCACCGGCACCGTGGAGCGGAACGACAGATTGAGCGGTACCCCGTGCCAGAGCACGTTCGCCGCCGCGGCGCGCTGCCGGAAGGCGCGGCCCACGGTACCAAAGCGGGCCGGGTTGGCGCCCTGGAAACTGTAGATCGACTGCTTCTCGTCCCCCACGGCGAACAGGGTGCGGAGCCGTTCGCTGGCGCCGTATCCTGCGAAGAACTCCTCGGCCAAACGCTCGATGATCGACCACTGCTCGGGGTTCGTGTCCTGTGCCTCGTCCACCAGGATATGGTCGACGCCGCCGTCGATCTTGTAGAGCACCCAGGCCGCTGCGCCCGCGCGAGACAGGAGGTGCCGCGTCTTGATGATCAGGTCGTCGTAATCGAGCGCGGCCTCGGCCAGCTTGCGGCGCACATAGTCCTCCTGGACGGCATCTGCCAGCGCCAGCACCGCGCTGCTTGCGTCCGCGGCGCGCAGCAGAGCGAGCTTAGTGTCGAGTTCGGCCACGCGGCTCGGGCGGCGGCCAGTGTCTCGGCAAGTTGCGGCGCGTCCGTCTTGACGCGGCGCTAACCACGCGTGCGCGCGGGTTTCCATCCGCAGTCAGGAAGGCGGCCTTCAGCGCGGCTGCCCGCGCCTCACCCGTGCTGCCTTTGGCGCCGCGCAAACCCTCCTCGGTCCTGGCGTCGTCCGTCGTGCTGCCGAAGCTTGCGAACGCGGAGAGCGCGGCGTCGATCTCCGAATCGCTCAGCACCGACGCGAGCTCGGCGACGAGGGCGTCCTCGGTATCTTCGGCCACGCCGAACAACTGCTTCAGCGCGGCGCCCTCGGCCTCCGCCCATTCGGTGAGGCCGTCGTGATAGGCCGCCATTCGATCAAGCTCGGCGCGTTTGCCGAGCACCGTATCGACCACTTGGCGGAAATACTCCTCGCCGGCGACGGTGATGATCGTGTCGAGCGCCCGGCCAAGCATGCTGTTCCGGTCCTCGGCGGCGCGCGCGACAACCGTGTCGAAGGCGCTTCGCTTGAGAAGCGCCGCATCCCGATCGTCGAGCACGGTGAAGTGCGGCGTGACGGCCGACTCGAGCGGGAAGCGCTGCAGCAGGCGCTCGCAGAATCCGTGAATGGTGTGGATCTTCAGTCCGCCACGCGCTTCGAGAGCCCGGGCGAACAAACGCCGCGCCCCGCTCAAGTCCTGGTCCTCGGGCGGCCGTCCCATGAGCTTGGCGAGCTTGGTCTGCAATTCCGCCGCGGGCATCGTCGCCCAGGCGGCCAGTTCCTTGAGCAGGCGGTTCTGCATCTCCGCCGCCGCCGTCTTGGTGTAGGTCAGGCAAAGAATGCTCTCGGGCCGGGCGCCGTCGAGCAGGAGCCGCAAGGTGCGTTTGACCAGCACCTCGGTCTTGCCGGTGCCGGCATTGGCCGACACCCAGGCCGACGCCTTCGGGTCCGAGGCGCGCGCCTGATTGGCGTCCGCCTCGTGAAGGAGATCGGCGCTCATCGCCAGTCCTCCTCGGCCTCTTGTGTCAGCCATTCGGCCACGCGAGCGAGATGCTCGTACTCGTCATAGCGGTAGACATTGACGAAGGCCGGTGCGGACCGGCGCTTCACCTCATAGGGGGTCTCAGGGTCGGCGAAATGAGCGACGAGCCGTTCCAGGTCCTCGAGCGCCTTAGCCGCCAGGATATCTGCGGCGGCATTGGTCGCCGGCCGCTCGTCTCCGCCGTCTTGGCGGCCCGAGGCCTGGATATACACCATGGATCGCACGGGCCGCGGCCCGAGATCGGCGAAACCGCCGGCCGCGGCGATCGCCGCCTCCAAAGGCAGCTGCGGCGCGTAGAGATCCTCCACGTGTTTCGGGATCGGCGGCTTGCCGGTCTTGTAGTCGTAGATCACGACGCCGCCGTCTTCCGTCGTGTCGATGCGGTCGGCGCGCGCCTTGAGGCGGAAGCCCGAGTCGAGTTCGAGCGCGCCGTCCACCTCCGTATGCGTGCCGGTGATGTCCGCGCGTCGCGTCGGTTCCGTGGCGGCGAACCAGCGGGCGAAGCGCTGGAAGTGGGGGCGCCAAAATGCCTCGACCCGCGCCGCCCCGCCGAGCTTGGCGAAGAGATCGTCGGCAGTCGTCATCAGCGCCCCATAGATGTCGGCCGGCAGCGCATCCGGGATACGCACGCGAGACTCGTGCAGCACTTCGTGCACGATGGAGCCGCGCATGGCCGCGTCGGGCTCGGTGCCGAGGGGCTTCAACGGTTCTAGCTTGAGGATATGCCTGGCGAAAATTTCGTACGGATTGGCGATCCACCGCTCAATACGCGTTACGCTCAGTTCGCGTGGACGCGCCTCGACCGGCGGGCGTGGTTGCGGCGCATCGACGGGTGTGAAATCCGGTACGCTGTCACGTTCCCGCGCCCAGGCGACCCAAGGCAACTCCGGTTTGATCTTGGCGGCGAGGCCGGACGCCTCCACCAGCGCCTCCAAGCGCTGGAGCCAGCGCGACGGCACGGTCGGTACGCCATCCACTTTCAAGGCGCGCGTCAGATAGACGGTTGGGGCGCCGAGCGCTTGGGCGAAATCATGCGCGCTGAGGCCAAGGCGGCGCTCCGGCGGCGACAGGCCGAGTGTCTTGCGCATGGGACGGCTGAGCCATGGCCCCGCTTCTTGTGGGCGCGGCCATACCCCCTCGTTGAGGCTGCCGAGAATGACCACATCCGGCTGCTGGAGCCGTGCTTCGAGCGGTCCCCAAATGAACAGCCGCGGATGCGCCGGTCCGCGTGGGCGCACCACCTGGCGGCCGAGCAGGCTGCGATAGAACGCCGGATAGTCCCGGGCGGACATGTCCAGGTTCGCTCCGTCGCCGATGAGTCCGGACATGAGCACCGTCAGCGCTTCGCCCGCATCTCCCTGCCATAAGCTCGCGGAGGCGCCGGCAGTGTCGCGCGCGAGCCGCTCGGCCGTGGCGGCATGTGCCTCGGCGAGGGTTGCCATGCTGTGCTTCGACCGGCTAGCGAATAGTTCGGCCAGCGGCGCGAACGCATGTTCCAGGTCGCGCACAAGGCCAAGGACGCTGTCGTGTTCCTCTTGCCGCAACGAAGAGCGCCGCCAGGTGCGGTCCTCACGTGCCGTCTCAAGCGCCCTGGAAATGCCGCTAAGGCCTTGACCTACATAGATATCGCGGAATGCTCCTCGCTCCAGCGTTCGTGCCGCCGTCCGGATTTCGCCCGGGCTTCGGCCGAGCAGCGCCAAAGGATGCTTCAGGAGCGCCATGAGCTCCGGCGGGGCGAAATTCGTTTCGGCCGCGCCGAGCACCAGATCCAGAAAGGCGCCGGGGACCGTGCGGGAGATCGGCGTGCCGGCTGAGTCGTCGATCGCCAACCCAAAGCTCTGGAGCCTCGCAGCCACGCGCCGCGCCAGCACCCGGTCGGGAGTGACCAGTGCCGCTGTCTTGCCTGGTCGGCGACTACACGACCGCAGGATGAGCGCGATGGCTTCCGCCTCGTCATGGGCCGTGGGGGCCTCAACTAATGAGATGCCGTTGAGGGCGTTGGCGAAGCTAGCCCGCCGTCGGGCGCGAGTTCGTCGCTCTCCAGGTAGCGCTGCCATTGCTCCGTGGTCTCGGCCGGTCGCAGCGCTTCGCTCACGAGATGAGGCGCGCCGCGCCGCGCCGTCCGGCGCGCTGCCCGGCAGATAGCGGACATCGTTGCGCGTCGCGCCAAGTTTGCGCAACAGCTCCGCCATGCCGGTTTGCGGGTGCTCGGGGTGCTGGGAAAGGCTCTCCCAACTTTCGTCATCGAGCGTGAAATCGAGCCCGGGCAGGACGACGGCGCCATTGTCCAACTTGGCAATCGTTTCGAGAAGCCGCGCCGTCGCCGGGACCGTACCTGTCGAGCCCGCCGCGATCACGGGATGGGGCGAGCCCTTCGCCAGCCGGTCCGTCTCCTGCGCCATGAGAAGATTGCGGCGCGTCACCGGCGAGACCAGGCTGTTGTGTTCCAGGTATTGCGGCCAATGCTCGGTGATGATCTTGAGAAAGTCGACGGTCGCCTGCCAATGCGCTGCAAGCTCGTCCGGCACCAGCGTATCGAGCGTGGAAAAATCGACCTCCTCGGACTCCACGACGTCCATAAGGTCCGCAAGTTCGGTGGCCAGGCTCGCGGCTTGCCCCGGCGTGCTCTTGAACCCTATCGACTCAATCTCCGCTTCGGTCGCCGCCGCGTCCAGCGTGTCGCCGAGGGCCAGAATCAGTCGCATCAACGCCATGAGCCGGGGCAGGGTGCCGATAGCGGTGGCGCCGAGCGCGCCGTCCGCATCGGCAAATGTGTCGGCGTCCAGGATCAGCGCCGCGTCTTCGTCGGCGTGGCCAAGGGCGTGGATGCGCGGCAGCAGGAGCGCCTCTCCCCCGGACTCCGTCAGAAAGGCCTCGCGCAAGGCGCGGGCAGCGCGCCGTGTCGGCAGGTAGATCGTGGTCTGAGGCAGGGTGAGTAGGTCCGGCTTGGCGCCGCCGGCGAGCGGCAGATCGCCCGCAAGAATCGCCCGGGCCAGGGTTGAGAGAAACGGCGCCGAGGGCGGGATGGTGTAGAGGCGGGGATGGGCGCGGGGCTCAGGCACCTTCACGCTCGAACGAGGCTTCCGCCTCCTTTAGGGCTTCCGGCGTTCCCACGTGCATCCAGCGCCCGTCGAGGCGAACGCCGTAGAGGCGCTCCTTGTCGAGGGCCCGGTCCCACAGCACGTTGAGCGAGAACGGGCCTTGAGGTGCGCCTTCGAACAGCGCCGCCGTGCACAGCGACACGCCGGCGAAGGCAAACGGCACCACTTGCCGCTCACCGCGCCGGGAAAGGCGCCCGTCCGGCGTCATGTCGAAATCGCCGCGCGCGTGATAGCCGATGCTGGTCGACAGCGGCGCGAGCAGCAGCAGGCAGTCCATGCGCGCTGGATCCCAGACGCGCAGCATGTTCGCCAGCGCCGGCGTGACGCCCTCGCTCCAAGCGGAGTCCGAGTTGTGGACGAAGAAGGGCCCGTCGCCGAGGTGAGACAGCGCCTTTGTCGTCCCGCCGCCCGTGTCGAGCAAAAGCGCGCGCTCGTCGGAGATCAGGGTTTTCGGTGCGCGGTCCGCACGGGCCTGCACATGCGTTTCGATCTGCTCGGGCAGGTAATGCACGTTGACGACCGCCGTCTCGACGCCGGCGGCGGCAAGCCGGTCCAGCACATGATCGAGCAGCGCGCGGCCCGCGAGCGGTACGAGCGGCTTTGGCATCGTGTCCGTGAGAGGGCGCATGCGCTCGCCATAGCCGGCGGCCAGCACCATCGCCGTGCGCGCGGTGGTCATGAATGCGTCCTTCTAAAGCGATGGAGGCGGCAGGTCCGCGGCGGACGGGAACTCACGCGCATAGAAGTCGCGCAGATCGCCGAGCGCCGGGTGGGCGAGGTCGCGCTCCAGATATCGCGCGACCCTAGGCATGTGAGCGAGATAGCCGCGCTTTCCGTCACGTTTCGCCAATCGTGCAAAAATGCCGAGGATCTTCGAGTTTCGTTGGGCGCCGAGCGTGGCGTAAAGGGTGCGGAAATCATCGCTCGAAAAGGATTCGCCCTGCGCGTTTCGGGCCGAACAGTACCGGTCGAGTTCGGCCCGTTCAAGCGCTTCGGGCACCTCCAGGCGGGCATCCTGAAGCAGGGACACGAGGTCGTAAGCGAGCGGCCCGGAGAGCGCGTCCTGGAAGTCGAGAAGGCCCACCATTCCGGACGCCTCCCGGTCGGGCAGCCACATCAGATTGGGCGAATGATAGTCCCGCAGCACCCAGCCGGGATCGGCCTTAGCCGCCTTTTCGAGATGCGGGCGCCACAGCGCCTCGAACTCCGCGCGCAAATCCTTCGGCATTTCCCGGCCGTGAACCGCGGGCCACAGCCATTCCACGATCAGCGAGGCCTCGATCAGCATCGCCTCGGCATCGAAGCGGGGCAGCCGATAGGGCGGATGTCCGGCGATAGGCAGCGCCTCCGAAGGCGGCGCCGCAGCAAGCGCGAGCAGCACGTCCACCGCCGCGCTCCACAGCTCCGGCCTGGTCGCCGCCGCGCTCCAACTCCGCCCCGAAGACGCGGTCGCCCAAATCCTCCGAACGACGAAACCGTCCTCAAGGTCGAAAGCCTCGATCACGGGCGCCGCGAAGCCCCGCGCGCGCAAGGCGTCCGCCACCGCCACGAAGGGCGTCACGTCCTCGGCCAGATGGACGAGCGCGCTATAGGGCTTGCCGTCGCGGATCGGCGGGCCGTCCGGCTGCCGTGGCGCGTTCATCAGGATGGCGCGCCTATCCGGCAGCACCAGCCGGGCGTAGGACCGCGTGGACGCATCGCCTTGGAGAAAGCGCGCGTCCGCCTTGGCATAGGCTGTGTGATCGAGAAATCCCGCCAGCACCCGTAAGCGCTCGAGCCGGGGAGCCCAGCCGCCGTGCCCGGTCAGCACGACACTGCGCGTGCCGGGATCGCCCGTTTCCTCGAGCGCGATATCGAGCCGGTCCGCAGGCAGCCAGCCGGCGGCGCGTTCCGGCCACTCGATGAGGAGCGCGCCATCGCCGAGCGCATCGTCGAGGCCAAGCTCCTCGAACTCATCGTCCTGGAGCCGGTAGAAATCACAGTGGCTCAGCGTGAGCCGCGGTGTTTCGTACTGCTGCATGAGCGCGAAGGTGGGGCTCGGCACTTCCGTATCGCCGTCGAGATGGGCGACCAAAGCTCGCGCCAGGGTCGTCTTACCGGCGCCCAGCGGCCCGCTCAGAGCGAGGACATCGCCTGTTTTAAGAGAAAGCGCGATCCGGCTGGCGAGACGATCGAGCCGGGCGAGATCGACGCCGTCGAGCCGCCAGCTTCCGCTCATCCGGCGCGGTTGGCCCGATAGGGCATCGCCTCGACATCAGGCTGTTGCGTGCCCTGCTTGAGCGGCAGCAGCACCTTGACCCGCGTGCCCTCGCCGGGCGTGCTGTCGAGAGAGACCGTGCCGCCATGAAGCTCGGCCAGGCTCTTGACGATGGAGAGCCCGAGCCCGGCGCCGCGGTGGCGCGATCCTTGAGTGCGGCTTTCGAAACGGTCGAACACGGCTTCTTGGAAATCCTCCGGAATGCCGACGCCTTTATCGGCCACGGTGAAGGCGATCATGGGGCCTTCCCGCTCGCAAGCCAAGCGGATCGCCTCTCCGGGCGCGGAAAAGCCGATGGCGTTGGACAGGAGATTATAGAGGATCTGGGTGAGACGCCTAGCATCGGCCACGACCTCGTCGACGCCGGGCGCGATGTCGATTTCGAGCCTCACATCGTTCTGCTTCAGCCGATCCTCGACGCCCAGGCGCGCCTGCTCGATGGCCTCGCGTACGTGGACAGGCTCAAGTTTCAATTCGAAAATGCCCGCGTCCATCGTCGCGAGATCGAGAATATCGTCGACGATGGCGCGCAGCGTCGTGCCCGAGGAAAGAATGTCGTCCACATATTCACGCTGCTTGGCGCCGAGCGGCCCGAAGGCAGGCTCGGCGAGCATCTGGGCAAAGCCCAGCATGCTGTTAAGCGGTGTCCGCAGCTCGTAGGAGACATGCGAGACGAACTCGCTCTTGATGCGGTCCGCAGCTTCGAGCGCTTCGTTCTTCTCGATCAGCGCGCGTTCGGCGCGCGTGGTGTCGGTGATGTCCGAATAGGTGAGCAGCGTGCCCCCGTCGGGCAGCGGCAGCGCGGCGCAGGCCAGCACCGCGCCGTCGGACCGGTCGAACTGGCTGTCATAGGGCCGGCGCTCTGAAACGATCGCCGTAACCGCGGCTTTGGTGCGTTCCCACTCCTCGGGTGCGTCGTAAAGCGCACGGCACCAAGAGATGACGTCTTCCACATGCGGCTCGGCGTCGAGCAGCCTTGGGTTCAGCTCCCAAATTCTCGCAAAGGCACTGTTGTAAAGGCGGAGCCGACCGTCGGGCGCGAACACGGCGACGCCCTCGCGCAGCGTGTCCAGCGTCTCGCGCTGCACTTGAATGAGTGCATTGTAGCGGCTTTCCAGCGCGATCTGCTCTGTGACATTCTCATAGAGATAGGTCACGCCGCCATCGGCATCGGCGTCGGCGATGACGTGCAGCGAGCGGCCGTCCGGCAGATACCAGCGGTCCTCGATCTGCTTGCCGGTGCCATAGGCGGAGAGCCAGCTCTGCTTCCAGACTCGGTACTCGGCGCGTTCTTCCAGCCGCCGCGCCTGGCGCAAGCGATCGAGAATCTCGCCGTCGCGCGGATGCGTGTCGAGCCACTCCGGATCGAGCTGCCATAGATCCACGTAAGCCTGGTTGTAATGGGCGAGCCGCTGGGTCGAATCGAACACGGCGAACGCGGTGGCGAGCCGGTCGAAGCTGCGGAAATGCGTCTCGATACTGGCCTTGATCTCGGCGCGGGCATGCTCGTTGCGCTTGGCCTCGTCGAGCAGTGTACGTAGCGCCGCGACTTGCCCCTCGAGCTCCTTATGCTTGACCGAGAGTTCCGCCAGTTCGAGCCGCTGGCCGGCGATGTTGCGCACCTTCACGACGAGCGACCGCCCGGCGGTGCGCCCATCGACCTCCACATAGCGCTCCCGCTGGGTGCGCAGCATCAAGTTGAATGCTTCGCCGTGTTCGGCGAGCGCCTGCATGGCGGAAATCAGCTCCATGCATGACGCTTCGTCGAGCCAGCTCGAGAAGGTCAGAAGACGCTCCGGTTCGCGGGGCACGCCGAAGCGCAGCGGCAGGTTGGAGACGAGCAGCTCCGGCTCGCCCCCCTCGGTAAGCGTCAGGAGCGCCTGCGGCTCGGCGGCGAGCACAGTCTCAAGCGTGCTCTCGCTCAAGGCATAGCGTTCCGCCTCGCTCGCCGCCTTGGCCTCTTGGGCGTGTGCGCGTTTTGTCGCGCGCATACAGGCGATGGCCGTGCCGATGGCGAACGCGATGATGCCGAGATTGATGCCGAGCGTTAGCAGCGCTTGGGCATCGACGCTCGCGGCCTCTTGCGCCAGCGCCGCGTTGACAGGCAGCAGCCAAGCCGCCGGAACGGAATAGGCAAGAACGCGAGACAGCACCGTGAGCCACCTTGAATCAGGTGTCACCTGGCCTCTGCTGGTCCGCATGGTCCCCCTCGCTCCCACGCCGCCGCTTGAATGCCGCCGCATCAACGCCGTTGCCTATGGCCTCGCCTCGCGCCGCTGAACGCTGCCACAGACTTGAACGCTGGAGCCGGTTGGCTCTGGCGAACCGCAAAGGCGAATCACAAACTAGACTAGCCGCTTCGCGCCACCTTGCCCACAGGCCTGCGCGTCGCTAATCGCGGACGCCGAAACCGAATTTGTAGGAGCCTTGCACGAGAAGGTGCGCCTGTTCGGCAGCGTAACGCATGGGAATGATCTCGCCCGTCCCGCCGAAATTGGTGTCGCCGCTCGTGGTCCACATCGACCAGTAGCGGCCGCCGACGCCGAGACTGAAATCGTCCGTCACGGCATAGGACAGCATGGCCTCGAGCTGCACGCCGATCCCTTCTCCGTCTTCCGGCGACACGAGATTCCGTAAGAGGTGATCGTCGGTCCCTTTGAACTTTGCATAGGGCAAGTATGCCGCGTCGGCCGCGAGGGTCACGCGACGCGCGATCGCGACTTCACCCGCAACGCCGAGTCGCAACGCCTGCCATTTATCGTCCTCGGTGATGCCGCGAACATGGTGGGGATGGGCGTGGCGCAGTCGGAAAATCGGTTGGCGATCTGCCGGCAGCCGAGACCCGTCATATCCTGCCGGAACTGGCTGTAGCCCACGAACGGCGCGACCGAGTAGCCAGGCCCCCGCCACACCGCGTATCCGACATCGATAAGCCCGTAGCCGATGTCGTTGTCGACGTCGGACAGCGTGTTCGAATAGGCCACGTCGGCTGCAGGAAACGCGATGTTCCAGTCCTCGTCGTTCAATGTGCCGTCACCCGCCGCGCCGCCGATCAGTCCTTTGATCATCAGACCGAACGACGTGTCGAGCCGCGCGAACGCCTCCGCGCCGTTGATGGGCTCGTTGTCATAGGTGAGCCGCGACGCGAGCGATGTGAGCCCGCGTCCCTGAATACCGAGATCCTTGTGGAACTGGCCCCACCCGTAGACGTAGCGCACGCCGGCGGTGAGGGTGGTGCCTGGCGCGCTCCAGCCGGCTTGTTGCGCTGTGGCATCGGGGGCGCCTGCGCCGCCGAGCTTGTAATTCATCCCCAGCTTGAACTGGTGGATGTCATGAGTGACATCGGCCCCGGCGGCCGGGGTGCCCGTCGTGGCGGGCCCGGGCGGGGCGGTCTGAAAATGACTTGCCGGCGCGGAGAGGCTTTGATCGAACGAGAGAAAGCCGTACTCGGCCTTCACCGTCCAGCGCGGCGAGACGGCGCGTTCCACGCCGCCGCCAATAGTCCAACCCCATTCCACGCCGCTGTCGCGTGAGCCGGGCAGTCCCTCGCCGCCGTTGGGCCTGGCATCGATCTCAGCATGCGCCCAGGCGAGACCGGCCTTGCCGAAGATCAGCGTTCTGCCGTCCGACGGGAGGACCCAGCCGAAGCGCCCCGTAAAAGTCCCGAGCGCGTCGATCTGCGCACGGCAATTCGCGCTGAGATAGAACCCGCTATAGGCGAAGCAGGTGTTGGTGCCGTCGAGATCGGCAAGGCTCGCATCCGCCTCGAGGCCGAACAGCCCCGCACCGCGTTGCCAGTTGTAGCCGGCCTGACCGCCGGCCAGCGGGCCCGGCGTGCGGACGGTGCCGCCGAAGATCGAAGGCCCGAACGGACTGTCCACGTCCGCGAGGTCGAGCGCGCCGCCGACATGATAGCCGAGATAAAAGCCGCTCCAGTCGTACGTCGCGTTGCCCGCAGACGCCGGCGCCGCGAGCGGCACCCACATCAAAAACAGGAGTCCCTTACGCCAGCCCATGCTTGAGCCCCCTTTTGCATGTCTGGAGCGAGAACAATGCGTGATTCGCGCCTGCCGTGCGAGGCCAAGCGGGAAAAAGGGCATACTTCATCCACTCGCCGCGAAGCCCGCGCGAGCTGTGTCAAAGAGCAAGAGGACAGCGGGACGCCGATCTGCCGCGATCCTACTGCAG
>NZ_LPWD01000089.1 GCF_001723295.1 Methyloceanibacter marginalis | reverse complement strand
CCATCCGAAAGGACATGGAAGACGAGCCGTTCATCGGCTCCGAGGCGCTGATCCGCCGCAAGGCCAATCCTCAGAGAAAGCTAGTCGGTCTCGATATCGACAGCAATGAGTGTGTCCATCACGGCGACCCCGTCTACAAAGGGCGGGCGCAGGTCGGCGTGGTGACCAGCTCCACGCGCTCCCCGATCTTGAAGAAGAACATCGCGCTCGCGCGACTCGACATTTCGGAGTCGGAGCTGGGCACCGGCGTCGAGATCGGCAAGCTGGACGGCCATCAGAAGCGCATCCCGGCCAAGGTCGTCGGCTTTCCGCATTACGATCCGCAAAAGACCCGGGTGCGGGCGTAAGGCGCTCTGCGCACGGGGCTCTGCCCGCATCACATCGACAATCGGCGGAAAAGCCTGAGCCTAGCCGTTCGCGCGCACGCTTCGCGCTGGCTTCGAGAGTGACTCGATCTCGACCGTCTCGATGCGGCCCACGCCCACATTCCTGGCCCGCGCGGCTGCCGTTGAGGCCAAGGAAACGAGTTGATCAGCGGATTCATTCCCCGTCGGCTTCGTGACGACCCCGATACTGGCGGTCAGGAACATCTCGTTGTTGCCGTCCACGACGGGCCGGCGCAGCGCCTGTTGGATTTCCACGGCGACGGCCACGGAGTCTTCATTGGCCTCCGCGCTTTCATGCAGGATCACAAACTCGCTGTCGGTCCAAAGGCAAAGCGAATCGATGGGGCTCAGCATCGTTTCGATGCGCTTGCCGACATCCAGGAGCGCGCGCTCCCTGAACTCAGTCCCGAGACTCTCGCGCCACTTGGCAAACTGGTCGAGGTGAACGACGAGGACGACAAAAGAATCGCGCGGCCGGGACCTCCTCCGGCGCAAGGCCATCTCGAGCCGATCCAAGAACAGGGTAGGGGTCGGCAGGCAAGTTCCCGGGTCGAGCAAGCTGTCGCTTCTCAGGCGAAGTTGCTCATGCTTCTCCCGCGTCACGTCGGTGATGAAACCCTCCACGCCGAGAAGTTCGCCGCTGATCGAGTAATTCCCCCGGCCGCGCTCGAGCACCCATTTCTCTTCGCCCCGCGCCGTTCGAATCCGGTACATGAGCTCGAAGGACCGATGCTCGCGCAACGAGACTTGGACGTTCTGCCAGACCTGCTCCCGGTCTTCCGGAACGATCAGATCGGCATAGGTGAGACGCTCGCTGTTGATCAAGGCCTCCGGCGGATAGCCGGTCAGCACCTCGCAGCCCTTGCTCATATATTCCATGGTCCACTGACGGTCGTTGCGGCAGCGATAGACCAGGCCGGGCAGATTATTGATCAGAGTTTCCAAGGTGCGATGGCTTGCTTCCTTGAGGCCCTCCGCTTGAACGCGATTACCCACATCGAACAGCGTTCCGACAAAGCCCATGCAGCGTCCGTTGTCGGCCACCACAGCCTGTGCGCCGGCCTCCAAATGCACGGTCTTGCCGGAGCTGGTGAGGAAGCGCAGCACGAGCGCGGCCGTCCTTTGCGGGTCGTGCTGGCGGGTCTCCAGAAAGCGGAGCCAGCGCTCTTCGTCCTGCGGGTGCAAATAGGCGGAGCGGCCGAGCGAGCGCGTCTCTTGCAGCGAGAAGCCGGTCAGGCGCGTCCAGGCCGCATTCACGTAGCGTAGGCTGCCACTCGGACCGGTGACGAAAACCACGATGTCGATCGCATCGACAAGTGGCGCAACCAGCGGTGTGGAGCCCGGGCAAAATTCGCTCGTGAGGCTGGTCGCCAACTCGTCACTTTCGACCAGGAGTTCGGTGAGGACCTCAATCTGCGCAGTCGACATGCTCGTGGCTTCTATATGGGTTTCGATGGAGCGTAGCCAAGTTACACCATTGCATTATGCGCGGTGAGAAAATGAAGCAGGCAAGAGTAGTACTACCTTGGAGGTAGCGCGGCGTGTCAGCTAGTTCTGACTATCGTCAAGAATAGTGCGGGGCCATGTGCCAGGCCTGTGCAATGAAGATGGGACCGAGCACAACTGAGGCGGGCATCAGAAGCAGGATAACGCCATACGAGGTCTTATCGATCCGAGTATCGCCGGCTTTCAGGCCGTGGTGAGTGCCCAGACGGCGGCCTCGAGCCGCGATTGCAGGTTCAGCTTCCGCAGCAGGTTTTTCACATGCACTTTTACGGTGCCGTCGCTGATATCGAGCTCGCGCGCGATGTGCTTGTTGCTCTTGCCGGCGGCGATCAGGCGTAGGATCTGCCGCTCGCGTGCGGTCAGGCACTCTTCGTCTGTAGGCGGCGCCGCCGGCGTGCCGTCGCGCATGGTTTCCAGCAGCATGCTCATCAAGGGCTCGGTAAATACGGTTTCGCCGCGGGCCGCGAGCCGGAGCTTGTCGAGAATCTCTTCGGGCTCCGAGCCCTTGAGCAGGTAGCCTTCGGCGCCGGCGCGAACCGCCCTGATGAAGTCCTGCTCGGCGTCGGACACCGTGAGCATGATGACCTGGGTGTCCAGTCCACTATCCTTGATTTGCTTGAGGGCGCTGAGACCGCTGCTTTCTCGCATGTTGAGATCCATCAGCACCAGATCGGGCTTCAGCGAGGAAGCCAGCTGGACGCCTTCCTCGGCAGAGGCTGCCTCGCCGACGACTTCGAAACCCTCTTGTGCCGCGATGAGCTGGGCCACGCCGCATCGAAACAGCGGGTGATCGTCGACCAGCAATACTCTGCATGACTCCGTGTTCATGGCAAAATCCTCAGCCTACGATGGTACCCGATAGTGTGCTTCGTTCGCGGCAGCACTGGACATAGAGGCGCGTGCCGCCGCCCTCGCGATCCTCGACGCGCAAAACGCCGCCGAGACTGCGCGCCCGCTCCTGCATGATGATAAGCCCATGATGCGGTTCGGCGTCCTGCATTGTCAGTTGCATGCCGATCCCGTTGTCCTCCACGCCCAGGCAGACAGTGCCGTCTTCTTTGAGACGGGCCGAGACCCAGCAATAGTTGGCGTGGGAGTGACGCACCACATTGCATAGGGCCTCGCGAAGAATGAGCAGAAGCTGCATCTCTTCGGCCACTGTCAGGACGCCGACGGGAAGTCGATTGTCCAGGTCGAAGGCAATGGAGCTGCGCCGCTCGAATTCGTCGATGGAGTCTTCCAGAGCCTGGGCGAAAGTCCTTCCATGCATCGTCAAGCGGAAGGTCGTGATCAATTCGCGCAGTTGCAGGTTCGCCGTGCTGAGCGTGCTGCGCACCTTTTGCAGTGCTAGATCGACCTCCGATGCATGATCGCCGTCGCTCTTGAGCATGGTTTGCAGCAGGCTGACTTGCACTTTCAAATAGGACAGCGATTGAGCAAGGGAGTCGTGCAGCTCGCGGGCGATGGCGGCGCGCTCCTCGCTCTGCGCATTGCGCAGCTTCATGCGCGCACAACGTGCGCTGTAGAGGATGCCGGCCAAGTACTCGCCGTAGCCCGGCAAGGACTCCAAAGCCGATGGCGGCACGGCGCTGCGGTCGCGCGA
>NZ_LPWD01000088.1 GCF_001723295.1 Methyloceanibacter marginalis | reverse complement strand
GAGCGTCTTCTCGAACGCCTCGACCAGCTCCTCCTGGCTCTCCGCGGTGATGTAGAGGCCGCCGGTCTCCTCGGCGAGGCATCTGACATCGAGCGCGCTCTGAGCCCCGGTCCAGAAGGCCGTCATGCGAAACCCGATAACGTGAACCGTGAGCTGCAGGCCCTGCGCCTTCAGCCGCTTGCCGAGATCGCAAGGTGCGCCGTCGCAAGTTTCCTCCCCGTCGGTGAGCAAAACCACGACGCCGGGATCGGTCTTATAGTGTAGAACCTCGGCCGCCTGCTCCACGGCGGCCGTCAACGGCGTCTTCCCCGACGGGTTCAATTCGCTCACATCATGCAGGATGCGCTGCGCCGCGTTGGGCTGAGGCTTCAGTTTGAGCTCCACGTTGCATTGCTTGTAGGAGCCCGGCCCGTAGGTGATGAGCCCGATGCGGCGATAATGGACCACGCGCGGCAAAGCCTGAGCGAGGGCTTTGCGCACCTCGTCGATGCGCCGGATCTTTGAGCCGATGCCTTCGGCCAGGCTACCGGCCATGGAGCCTGACGCATCGAAGACAATCATGGCGTCCTCGGTGCATGGCGTTGGGGACTCTTCGGCGGCGGCCGCGGTCATCGATCCGGCAAGAAGCACGATCAATGCGAGCGCGCCGCGCCGTGCGCAATCTGTGAACCTGTTCATTGCGGGACCTTAGCGCATGGCCTCGGTCGAGCGCCAGCGCAGGGGAAGAGCAAAAATCCCTGGCGTCGGCAAGCGCCATCGGCCAAGCTGCCAGCCTTCCGGGCGGTCCGTGGGACCCAAACAGATTGGTCAACGCCATGCCGGTGACGGACCGTCTAACTTTGAGCCTGCTCGCGGTATGCACTGCGATTCTCGTGGTCATCGCGCTCTACCTGGCCAGTGCGATCTTCGCGCCCTTAGCTTTTGGTCTCTTTGTGCTGGCGCTCGTTTGGCCGATGCAAAAGGCGCTTCAGGAGCGCATGCCACGCGGATTGGCGCTGTTCCTGACGCTCTTGGCGACGATCGTGGTGTTCTTGGCCTTCGGCTCGGTGGTGGCCTGGGCGCTGAGTAGCATCGCCGATTGGCTAATCACCAACATCGCGCGGTTTCAGGCTCTCTACGTGCAAAAGACCGATTGGCTCGAAGAGCACGGCATCTTTGTCGTGGGCACGCTGGCGGACACCTTCGACGTGGGGTGGCTCATTCGCATGTTTCAGGAAGTGGCGCGGCAACTCAATCGACTCGCCGGGTTCGGCATTCTGATTTTCGTTTTCCTGATGCTCGCGCTTCTGGAAACCGAAGAGTTTCGCCAACGACTGGCGCAGCTGGGCAAGCAAGAACAAGGCGGCAAGCTCATCGACGCCGCGCGTGAGATTGCGGTCAAGTTCCGCAAATACATGATCGTGCGCACGCAGCTCAGCATTCTTACCGGGCTGGCCGTTTGGGGTTTCGCCTCCCTCGCCGGCGTTGAGCCGGCGCCCGCTTGGGGCCTCCTGGCCTTTGCGCTGAACTACATCCCGTTCATAGGCTCCTTCGTCGCCACGCTCCTGCCGGGCATATTCGCCATGGTGCAATTGGACACGTGGCTCGGTATCGCCCTCGTGTTTGCCGGGCTGGGAATCATCCAATTCCTAATCGGCAATTACCTCGAACCTCTCGTCGCCGGCGCCGCGCTGTCCATCTCGCCCTTCGCCGTGGTGTTCGCGGTGTTCTTCTGGGGTTTCCTGTGGGGCATACCCGGCGCCTTCATCGGCGTACCTATTCTGATCACCGCGATCGTGATCTGCGCCCAATATCCGTCAAGCCGATGGATCGCGACGCTCCTGTCAGGCGGCACTGCGCCTGATCACTCCGCCAAGAGCTAGCCCGGATCGATGGCGCGCAAAGGTCAGGCCGACAAAGTGGGTTTCGCACCGATCCTCGATCCCCGCGCGGGAGACATCGAGGACGACGCATCGAGCACCAAACGCCGCTCGATGTTGTCGCTCGCCGGAAGCCTGCTCGTCGAGATCAGCCTGCCGAAGCTGATCGTCGCGTGGATCCTTCTGCTCGTCGTGCCGGGGCTCCTCCTCGGATTGGCACCGCTCGTCATCTCGTCGTGGTTCGGCATGGTCGTGAACAAGGTCGCATCGGCCTTTATCGGCATTTGGTCCGCGCTTCTGTTCGTCGGCGTCGTGGCAGTGGGCTGGTATGGCTGGCGCACGCTATTTCGCATGATCGAGAAGAATTTCTGGGCACTGAACTCCATCGTGGTCCAACCCGCTATGCCGCGGCTCGAGAGATCCTGCGTCACCTCGCCGAGAAGTTCATTGCCAAGACCGCGAGCGAGAGAACCCGCGCGCGGCTACGCGCCGCGTCCGCTGCGGTTGCCGGGGTCGTCGTCTCGGGCCTCGCCGTTCTCGTCTTGTGGCTCGTCTGGCCGAGCGCCCATCTCTTCGGACACATCTCCGAGGTGAGCAGCTGGAGGGACCTCGTTCCCGTCACCCTTGCCAACAGCGTCGTCCTGATCACCGCGTACTTCGCCATTGCCGCGCTCGTCTGGGGCTTCGTCGACGCGACCATGGCCGAGCCTCGCAGCCTCAAGACCTTCTACGAAGGCGCGGTCACGGGACGTAAATGGCGCGTCGTGCACCTCTCGGACATTCATGTGGTCGGCGAGCGTTATGGCTTCCGCATAGAGAGCGGCCGCTCGGGCCCGCGCGGAAACGACCGGCTCAAGAAACTGTTGGGGCAACTCGAAGACATCGACGCCAAGGATAGGCTGGACGTTATCCTGATTACCGGCGACATGACCGATGCCGGCATCTCCACGGAGTGGGCGGCGTTTTTCGAGATCCTCATGGCGCATCCCGGTCTTGCCGCGCGCACGCTGATCCTGCCGGGCAATCACGATCTCAACATCATCGACCGTGCCAATCCGGCGCGCATGGATCTGCCCACGAGCCCGGACCGGCCCTTGCGTCAGCTTCGTTCGCTGTCCGCGATGAACAGCGTTCAAGGAACGCGCGTCCGCACCGTCGATCTGGAGGCCGGCCGCTTGGGGGCGACCTTGGAGGAGCTGCTGAAACCCCATGTGGAGGAAATCAAGCGTTTCGCCGATGTCGCCCGGCCACGCTTCTCCACGACGCTTCCCGAGCTCTGGACCAAGTCTTTCCCCATGGTCATCCCACCGGAGACGGAAAACGGCCTCGGCATCGTCCTCCTGAACTCGAACGCCGACACGCACTTCTCTTTCACCAACGCGCTCGGCATGGTTTCAGCGGGGCAAGTGCGCGGCATCGAGATTGCCCGCGAGGCCTATCCGAAGGCCTGCTGGATCATCGCCCTCCACCACCATGTGATAGAGTATCCTTGGGCGGCCAAGGCGCTGTCGGAGCGCATCGGCACGGCTCTGATCAACGGCAACTGGTTCATCCGAAGCATGAAGCCGCTCGTGGGGCGGGCCATCCTGATGCACGGCCACCGGCACATCGATTGGATCGGCGAGTGCGCCGGCCTGCCGATCGTCTCCGCTCCCTCCCCGGTCATGGAGGTAACGAACGAAAAACCGACCGCTTTCTATATTCATACGTTGACGACCGGCACCGAGGGGCGCCTCGAGATGTTGCGCCCCGAACGCATCGCCGTTGCAGGCGAACCTTTCGCCGACGAGCATCGGCCGGGATGACGCAATGACCGATCGCGAGCCGCTCCTTGTCGATCTCGCTCTGCAAGGCGGAGGATCGCACGGCGCCTTCACGTGGGGCGTGCTCGACCGGCTCCTGGAAGAGCCTTGGCTGACCATCGAGGGCATATCGGGCACGTCGGCCGGGGCGATGAACGCCGCCGTTCTTGCCGACGGTTCTCGCGAGAGGGCCCGGCCGGCGCGCGCGCCGCGCTTGAGGCTGTTTTGGCGAAAGGTCTCGGACGCGGCGCGGCTGAGCCCGTTTCAGCGGTCGCCGCTCGACATCCTTTTCGGCCAATGGACGCTCGACTACTCGCCCGCCTTCATCGCCATGGACCTGATGTCGCGGCTGGTCTCGCCTTACGAGCTCAATCCGCACGGCGAGAACCCGCTGCGGGCAATTCTCGATCAATGCATCGATTTCGAACATTTGTCGCGCAGCCCGATAAAGCTGTTCGTGACCGCCACGAACGTGCACACCGGCCGCGGCCGTGTCTTCCGCAACAACGACATCACGCCGGACGCACTGCTTGCTTCCGCCTGCCTCCCTACCCTGTTCCAGGCAATCGAGATCGATGGAGAGAGCTATTGGGACGGCGGATACTCGGGAAATCCGACAATCACGCCCCTCATTCGCGAATGCCGTTCGACGGACACCATTCTCGTCCAGATCAACCCCATCGAACGGAGGGGCACGCCACGCACGGCGCGAAACATCCTGAACCGGCTCAACGAGATTTCCTTCAATAGCGTTCTCCTGAAGGAGCTCCGCATGATCGCGCTCCTCCGGCAGGCCTCAGATCCTGGGGACAGCGAAGGCGCACGCTGGTCTCATATGCGCATTCATCGCATCTCGAGCGAGCTCCTGCTGAAGCTCGGCTACTCGTCGAAGCTCAACGCGGAATGGTCGTTTCTCTGCATGCTGCGCGACCAAGGCCGCGAGGCGGCGCCGCGTTCCTCAAGACGAACAGCGGCGACTTGGGGCATCGCTCCTCCCTCGACCTGGATGCTCTGCTGCAAGGCGTCTGAGGAGAAGCGGTAGCCGTCATGGGGGGCAAGCCGTGAGGGTCGCGAGCCTACGGCCCAAGCAACCCTCACTGAAACTCTACCTTCGGACCTTGAACGCCCAGATGATCAGGACCACGCCCTGAACGAGCAACAAGATGCCGAAGACCAGGGGAACGGCGAGCGCCGCCACCATCGGCGAGCCGAGCAGGATTAGGCCGATCACGAAGTTCACGAAGCCGAAGATGAAGGAGCCCACGCCGCCGCCGGTGAAACCGCCGATCATGGCGAACACGCCGATGACCAGGCCGAGAACGCCGAGCCAAACCACGATCGCCGTCGGCAGCACGATGGCCGCGAACAGCGGATGCCTCAGCACGATGATGCCGGCGACGATGCCGAGAACGCCGATCAGCAACGACCAGTACCAAGGCACGGAGCTGTCGACGAAGACGCGCACCAATTCGAGCACGCCGACGAAGAGCCAATAGAACCCGAGGAAAATAACGAGGGCGACCAAGGTCGATGCTGGGTTCGTGATCAGCAAAATGCCGAAGATGATCGCCGCGATCCCTTCGAGCAGAAACACCCACCAGACATCCGACTGATCTTTATGCGCCAAGCTGCAGCCATTTTCGATAATCCTCCCTGTGCCGCCGCTGTTGAGGAGCCGGCGAGCGGGCAGCAACTCGACCGACGACGCACATTACGGTAGGTCTCAAATTATACGCCTTCTGTTTCAGGAATACCGTACACGCCTCCTTCCCCTTGCTTTTGGCTGGTTTTCAACCGGGGAATCCGGGTGGCAGCGGGCGCCTGCTTGACCTATTTAGAAGGTGATTCTTTTGGTTGCGGCAGCGATTGCCGCGCCTCGAAGCGGAGACAGCCATGCCGCGACCCGTTGTCCGCGTTCCCCGTTCGAGCTGGCGTGCCACCGGCACCGCCGAGAGCGAGCGCGCGATCCCGGAGGAAACGGCCATCGCCTTCACCTTCAACACCGCCTCCTACGCGGTGATGATGGCGAGCCCCCAGGACCTCGAGGACTTTGCCGTGGGCTTTGCCCTGACCGAGGGCGTTGTGTCTTCTCTCGACGCCATCGACACGATCGAGGTGGTCGAGGAAGAGATCGGCATCGAGCTGCGGGTCTGGCTCAAGGCAAAGGATGCCGCGGAATTCTTGGGCCGCCGCCGCAAAATGGCGGGCCTACCGGCTGCGGCCTGTGCGGGGTGGGAAAGCCTGATCGAGGCGATGCGTCCGCCCCCGGAAGTCGGCGACGGACAGGTGCTGACGCCGGACCAGATCATGACGGCCGTGAACTCGCTGTTTCCGCAGCAGGCGCTCAATCGCGAAACCCGCGCCGTCCATGCCGCGGGCTTCTGGGACCCCGCGCGAGGCCTGGTGGCGGTGCGCGAGGATGTCGGCCGCCATAATTCGCTCGACAAGCTCGCCGGCGCGCTGGCCCGCGACGGAAGCACCGCCGAGCAAGGCCTCGTCGTGCTGACGAGCCGGGTTTCCGTGGAGATGGTGCAGAAATCCGCGGCCATCGGCGCGCCGATCATTGCCGCCGTGTCGGCGCCGACCGCGCTCGCCGTACGCATGGCGGACGCTTGCGGCATGACGCTCGTGGCCATCGCGCGGAAAGACGGCTTCGAGGTCTTCACTCATCCGCGCCGCATCAAGGGCACGCTGGAAAGCCACGTCGCTTAAGCCGCCGCCTTTTAGGAATACGCCACCCAGACGTTCGGCTCCTCATAGGTGCCCGTCTGCTTGTCGACGTCGATCTTCACCGGGACAATGGCGCCCTTCAAGGCATAAGGCCCGGTTTGCTGGAAACGCTTCTTGGACCAGTTTTCCCAGAATCCAATGGGCTCATGCACAACCATGGACCGCTCGCACGGTCCCACGAGCCTGCCTCCCGAGGCGAGATGGCTACGCACCCAGGGATCGTAGGGCCGCCCCTTGGGGTCGGTCCAAGATAGGTATTCGGCGATAGGCGTCCAGGGGTGCTTGACTTTGCCGGTTGGACGCACCGGGACCACGACACCGTTGAATTCATTGCTCTCCGCCAAGCCGATGAGCGAGCGGATCATCAACCGCGCGTACCCTTTTGACCGATGGATGGCAGGCACCGACACGGCTAGCGCCCCAAGCATATTCGCCTGTTTGCCTTGTCGCCCGGCGGCGGTTTCGACCAGCCAGTCCCAGCCTTCCGGAGGCAGGTCGTCGGGGCTGGAGCAAACAAACGGTACGCTGTTGGCGACGGCGACCGGATAGCCGGTTTCCTCGTCCACGAGACAGAGCTGATACTCAGGATAGGCGTCTAGGAGATCCTGGTAATGCTCATAATGAGCCCTTGTGTAATTGAGATAGCCAAGCTCTTCCCAGGCGGCCTGCTCGATCGCAAGCGCCGCCTTTCTCAGCTCTGGGCTCTCGGCCCGGGACCGTATGGCGAGTTTTGCCGCCATTCTGCTCGAAATCCTGACAAATCGAGTCCGACGTATTCTGCCGGCTCCGTCTGGCGGACGGACCGACCCTCCCAGCGTTTATCGTTAATAAAGGGTAAACGGGCGTTCCGCAATTCGTTAATCAGTCTACGGTATTTGATTGTTCCGTAGCCTGACGATTGCGACGATTGCCGTGGCCAACGCGCGGTCTCAACCGGCTCAGCGGCAACCATCGACGAGGAACACGCAAGGGCAGGTGCTGCGCGGCAACCAAAATTTGAGGTTTCGCAGCTATTTACCGATCCAGACCTGAGTTGACGCGGATTCTCAAATTGTCCCTTTCCGAGCGAGATCAAATTCTGCACGGCGACCTTCGGCGGTTGACCACCCTGATTTCGGTGGCCATCGCCTTCTTCGGCCTGCTGCTCCTAGCGATCATCGCCTATGCCGGCTGGTCGGCGAACCAAACCGCGGTCGACAGGGAACGCACCCTTCTCGACAACGCCTTCAACGAGAGCATCCTGCGCGTCTTGAACGAGCAGAAGAGCATCGCCTGGTGGGACGACCCCGTCGTCAAGATCACCGA
>NZ_LPWD01000087.1 GCF_001723295.1 Methyloceanibacter marginalis | reverse complement strand
GGCTTCTCTCGAATAGGAATGAAGCCAGCGGGGATACTCGGATAAAGCGCCAGAAATAAACCGGACCAAGAGAAGTCTGGGGAGGAGGCATGTATGGCTACCGGTGTCACCGAGATCATCCGTCTATTCGCCGGACACTTCCACCTGAACAATGAGGTGGCGCGGATGCGCCAGAGCTATGACGAGTTCATGGCACAGCGCGACCGCGAAGACTTCGACCCAGGCGGGCATCACGCGACACACAAATCGCCCGATCTCGACGAATTCGATACGGCGTCCCGATATGTCGATTCGGAGTCTATAGCGCCAAACTTGATCGACTATGGTCCGGCGTCGGCAGAGCCCTTCCATACAAAAGCGCGTCCGCCGGACATCAATGCCATCCTCGACGAAAGGCCCCACGATTTTACGTCGCCGGGCGCTCCTTTCCTGCTCGCCGCGCCAGATCTCCTGCAGCTCGTAGCGGACGAACCGGCAATCCATGTTTCCTATGACGGCGGCGGGGATCAGTACCTGATCCAGGTCCACCAGCTCAACGTGATGTCGGACAACGACATCACGGTTTCTGAGGGGTGGTCCGTGGACGCCCTCCAGTCATTGCAAATACACGATATCGCCGAAACCCTCGTGGAGTTCCACGACGAGGCCAATGCAGAGCTTCCTCCGGAGTTCGCCAGTATCTCTTTCGATACGGCCTCCCTCATAACGTTCGCCGGCGAATACGCCGCCACCTGGGAAGCCACGGGCCTAACCACTAGAAGCGACGTCGCGCCGGGCGCTATGTAAACGGCGAGCTTCAACCCGAAGACGCCGAGTTGCCGGTATTCCCAGCCGCACTGGATCCAGAAGAGGAGCCGGAAGATTCGCATTCCACGGACGTTCCCGCGCAGATCGTTACGGCCGGTTCCAACCTCGCGGCGAATGTCGCGGGCATCTTCGATATCAATCACGCACTTGGCACACTTGTCGTCGTCGGCGATTACTTTAGGACCGACGCCATCGTTCAGCTCAATCTCTATGTCGATGACGACAACATTAAATACGCTGGCGATGGCATTTTCCAAATCGAGGGCGGCGGCAACGAGGCCTTTAACATTGCGACCTTCCTCGACACGGACCCAGGAGTCCCGAGCTTTGCCGGGAGCAACGTATTCCCCGGGATCGACTGGCATGTCGACGTGCTTGACGGCGACTTGTATGACGTCAGCGTCGTAACACAGCAGAACTGGCTATACGACAGCGACATCTCAGTTCAAGACTCTTACCTGACCAACTATCAGCTCCTGATGGGGGCCAACGAGCAAGGCAACTTCGCCGAGATAATAACCATCGGCGGCGATTATGACCTGGTCGTCGTGCTCGGCGACTACCACGAGATCAACTTCATTTATCAGAAGAATGTCCTGCTCGATCCGGACACACTCAAGGTGCTCGGCTACGACGAATCCTTCCCGGAAGGCGAAAGCCTTACGGATCCCTCGATAACAAGCGGCAAAAACTGGCTTCAGAATGAGGCTTTGATCGAACAATGGGGAACGCAGTCCTATCAGGAGCTGACACCGGCGTGGGAGGCCTTGATTGCCCAACTCAACAACGGCGACACCGAACTGGATATTCTGGCCGGGCTCGGCATTCCGAACTTCGATGATCCTGCGTTCAACATCCTGTTGATTACGGGTGATGTTTACGACGTCAACGCCATCAAGCAGGAGAACGTCGTTGCCGACGCTGATGTCGTCATCCAGACGCTGCCGGCCGCTGCAGCTGACGCCGATCCGACGATGCAGGTGGCCTCCACTGGCGAGAACGCGCTCGGGAATTTCGCCACGATTCTTAACACCGGCCCGGCGGCCGACTACTACATCGGCGGAGAGCTTTACGAGGATGAGATGCTCATCCAGACCGAGCTGGTCGCCTCCGATGACGACAGCATAAAAGAGTCGAACCCGGACGCTCTGGCCAACGAACTCGTCGCCTTTACATCGCCCCCCGACGAAGAGGGTCACGATGAGGACGGCGTGGCGGGCCCCGTTTACGATTCGGGGCATTCGGACGTTCTCGGCAATGTCCTCACCTAGAGAGCCAAGAGGGACATACGTGGCCATGGCCAATAAGAGCCGAAATTCGCCTCGCAAGGGGGACAAGAACGGTTTTGACGCGGGCGGCGCGTCACCGGTCGACTCTGCGTCGTCCGACGACGAGACGGAGACCGTGAAAGAGGCCGGCGCCGGTAACGGCAAGGGCAACGGTGCGCTCGGCAATATCTTCGACGGCATCAAGTCTCGGGCACGCGTCAATGGTGCCAATGGCGCCAATGGCCACGGCGCAAATGGTGCGAACGGAACCGCACCGATCGGCGGACGCGTTTCCAGCATGGACTTCAGAGGCGTCCTGACGAAGGGCCTGGCCAGCTGTCGGCGCAACCTCGCGACCGTCGCCGTGTTTTCCTTCGTGGTCAACCTGCTTGTACTGGCTATTCCGGTCTATCTGTTCAACATCTCCGATCGCGTTCTCACCAGCCAAAGCATGGACACGCTCGTCATGTTGACGATCGTCGTCGTCGGCGCGATCGGCGCGCACGTCCTCTTGGACTTGGCGCGGCGCACGATCCTCATGCGCGTGGCAGTCGATCTGGAAAGTCATCTAGGCGCGCCGGTCTTGAGCGCGGCTGCCCGGTCCTCCCAAAACGGTTCCAGCCGGGAGTTTCAGATCCTCTCGGAACTCCAGCACTTGCGTAGCTTCATAACCGGACCGGTGCTCCTCACTATGCTCGATATGCCGGTTGTCCCGATCTATCTCATCGTTGTCTTTTTGGTTCATCCCCATCTCGGCTTCATCGTTCTGGGGACCGGCATCGTGCTGCTGATACTGGCCCTCCTGAACCAGAAGTTCACGGCGGTGCACTTCGGTCGCGCCAACGCATTCGGAACGCGGGCCAACTTGCAGGCGGACGCCATGGCGCGGAATGCGCAAGTGATGAACGCCATGGGCATGGTCCCGGAGGGCGTGTCGATCTGGGGCGGCGAGACGGCGGAGTCGCTGAAGTCTCAAGTGTCGGCGCAGGATCGCAATATCTGGTTGACCGCCCTGTCGAAGTTTGTGCGCCTCTGCACGCAAATCGCCATTCTGGGCTGGGGCGCCTACCTGGCCACACAAGGACATTTGACGGGCGGCATGATCATTGCCGCATCGATCGTCGGCAGCCGTGCCCTATCGCCAATCGAAGGCACGATCGAAGGTTGGCGCAATTTCGTGCAGGCGCGCTCCGCCTTTGCAAGAGTGAAGAAACTGCTGCAGTCCTCGCCGCTGAACTTCGACAGGTTGCGCCTGCCGCGTCCCAAGGGCCATCTCATCGTCGATCGCATACTTTACGTGCCGCAGCCCGCGAAGAAGGTCATTCTGAACGGTGTCTCGTTCGAGCTGCAGCCGGGCGAGTCGCTCGGAATTGTCGGCGCGTCCGGAACTGGAAAGTCGACCCTAGGAAAGATGCTCGTCGGATCGATCTTTCCCACGGCCGGCAACGTCCGCCTTGACATGATGGATCTGCGCAACTGGGATCCACGACAACTCGGTGAGAATGTCGGCTATTTACCCCAAGACGTTCAACTCTTCCCCGCGTCCATAAAAGAGAACATCGCCAGAATGCGCAAAGACGCAAGCGACGAATCCATCTTTGACGCCGCAGAAATCGCCGATGTACACGGCATGGTGTCGGAGTTCGCTCAAGGTTACGAGACCCAGGTGTCGATGGACGGCACTCCACTCTCGGGCGGACAGAAGCAGCGTATCGGGCTCGCGCGTGCGTTCTTCGGCGATCCGCAGCTTGTCGTATTGGACGAGCCAAACTCCAACCTTGATCCGCCGGGCGAGCGTGCCCTTGCCCGCGCCCTGGGGATGGCAAAAGATAAACAGATTACGGTGATTGCAATTACCCAACGGCCGTCACTGCTGAGGAGCGTGGACAAGATCATGATTCTCACGAAGGGAACGGTCCAAGCGCTCGGCGAGCGTAACGATATCATTCCGCTCCTCACGGCGCGCAAAGAGCTTGCGGCGCAAAAAGCGGAAACCAACGGCGGCGAAGCCAATTATCAAGCCGAGGAACTGGACGATCTGAACCGCGACGACGAGTAGGAGTGCTGAGATGACCCAGCTACCGGCGCCCCAGGAATGGCATGCGGGCATTCCCCGCTCGACGCGGACCGCGACGATATTTGGCTTTTTTGTTATGGCCGCGTTCCTGCTTGGCTTTGGGTCGTGGGCCTCTACCGCGCCCATCGCCGGCGCAATCATCGCCGGTGGGTCTTTCGTCGCAACGGGCGAGAACAAGATCATTCAGCATCTGGAAGGGGGCGTCATCAAAGAGATCCGCGTTCGCGAAGGCGATGTCGTCGAGAAGGGAGACGTTCTCATTGATCTCGACGAGAGAGAGCCGCGGACGGAGCTGCGACGTTTGGAATTGCGCAAGGCGCGCGCCGTGGCCCAGGAAGCGCGCCTGATTGCGGAAATGAACGAAAAAGACGATGTGATTGTCCCGCAGGAACTCGTCGCTCAAAACTCCAATCCGGACATCGCGGAAATACTTGAACGCGAGCGCCAAGCGCTCGCGGCGCGGCGCAATGCCGTCAAGACCGAGATCGCGACGCTGATGGAGGGCGTTGACGCTTTGAATCAGCGGGTGGAAGGCGGAAAGGTTCAGCTCACGGCGGTTCGACAGCAGTTGGCTTATGTCGAGGAAGAACTCGAGGGGAAGAAGAGCCTTCTCAAGAAGGGACTGATCCGCAAGCCGGAGGTTCTGTCTCTAGAGCGCGCGAAGGCGAACCTCTCGGGTGAAATCGGCAGGCTCAATGGAGAGATCGGCGACGCACGTGAAAGAATCGCGCGCATTATGGAGCAGGTGGCCGGCGTCGAAACAATACCGTCAAAGGCGGCGGTAGAGGAAATGCATAAAGTCTCCGCTGAACTCAAAGACGTGCGCGAACTCATAAACGCGGCGAAGGCGGTCGTCGAGCGGGTCAGCATCACCGCTCCGGTTAATGGCATTGTTGTGAAGCTTCAATACCACACGCCAGGCGGCGTCATCGAGCCCGGCAAACCGATCATGGAGATTCTTCCGATTCAGGCAGAGTTGCTAATCGAAGCGCAAGTCAAGCTCGGGGACATCGACGTCGTCAAGCGCGGCCAGCACGCCATGATTCGGCTCTCCGCTCTCAATCGGCGCATAACGCCGATGATCCCTGGCGAGGTCGTGTATGTCTCGGCGGACTCGCTCGTGTCAGGAAAGCAGGAGACGCAGCAGACTCCCAGCGATGTCTATATCGCACGCATCAAGCTTGATCTGATCGAGGTGTCGAAACTCCCGGACTTCGCACCAACGCCCGGAATGCCGGTCGAGGTTTACATCAAGACAGCCGACCGGACCTTCCTCGAGTATCTGTTCAAGCCCATCGAAGACAGCATGTCTCGAGCGTTCCGTGAATTGTGAGCAGCAAGGCTTCTCTGTCTAATGAACGAGAGCGCTCGGTCGGTTCTGCAAGGTCGATGCGGTCCGAAACGCAGAGCCGGCCTCTCCCGTTTTGCCGAGAGCCAGAAGAACTTGTGCGAGCCTCACGTAAGCCTCCGCATCCGAAGGCTTGAGCTTTAGGAGCTGACGGTAGGTCTTTGCCGCGTCCGCAAAGCGGCTCTGCGCCTCGAAGGAAAGTCCAAGCCGTAGCCAGGCGTTGCGGGCCTCCGGCTTGATCGCGACCAGTTTTCGAAACATTTGCGTTGCACCGCGATAGTCTACCTTGCGCATCAAGAGCTGACCGCAGCCATACAGCGCAGCGGGAGATCGAGGGGTCACATCAAGGACCTGACGATAGCCTCGTTCGGCATCGACGAGCTTATTCGCCTTATGGAGCTGCATCGTTTTGTGAAGGACACGCAAGACACATCGAGGATCGAGCCTGCCGCCGAGATTCTGATGCCCGGGCGTGTGATGACGAGGTTGTGGAGCAAAACCTCTTCCACGCCGAACATGTATTTGTATTCCTCATTGCCGCGCAGAAAATCGTAGATAGCGATGCCGTTTTCGATAGCATGCCGCAGGCTGAAGGCATGGAGGCTACGCCTGACGGGACCGGACTGCGAACCGTTTCATCGCGCCCAGCCATGAAGAACAGAAACGCCTTCTTCTGGTGGTCGACCAGGGTGGCAAGCGCACCGAGTGGCTTGTCCCCTTGCCACATGACGGGGAGGAATAGAGCGCCGCACTCGAAGCAAGCCCTAAGCATGCTTTGGTTCGCTCGCACGAGTCCGTGCATGCGATCTCCTTTGCGCTGCGCCCACTTGATGCGCCAGAAATTCATGAGGATATCGAGGTCACGCTCGATCGTGTCCGCTTTAGCGATCGTGATGCGGTACTCCTGGCCATCATCGACCTTCCGCAGAAAGCGCCGCATTTTTTGTCGAGTGTTGGAGCCGAGCCCTGTGAGATACGCGTCCCAGGAATCCGGCAGGCTAGTGTAGGGACAAACGAGATTGTTGACGTTGTCCGGCTTGTTGACCGCGGGAATCTCGATCCGGCGAAAATTCTTCGCCGGCAGACTTCGCAAGAGGCGTTCAAGCCTATTGGAGGAGGAGCGGAAAAACTCCAAGGTCAGCGCGGCCCAATTCGCTCGACGGAGAAAGCGGCTGAAGGCAGGAACCGCTTCGCCTTCGCATTCGGGACGCGTGATGAGGCCGGAGTAGTCCGACAACCCCCGGCCGGCCAGCGAAATCTCGTTGTAAAAGCCCCCTCCCGCTTTGCGCATTCTTGTGCGCAACCTCAGCGGAAAGAACGCCACATAGTCGGAAGACCCATCGGGCGCGGCGGCGAGAATGAACCATTGAGACCTGTCACCGTCCAGCCAGTGTGAGATCCAGGTCCAGGACAAGAAGAATTGCGCCTCGGGATCGCTCGCATAGACGGCCTCCCAATTTTCCCTGATATCAAGCAACGCTTGATGCGTATCGATGACGTCAACGCGCATAAAGGGTACGCTTTGTAGCATATATCAACTATATCTATCGTACTCTGAAGCTCCTTCTCTGTATAGACGGTTTTGACGTTTAAAAATGAGGCGCCCCCATTGCCTCTCCCTTGAGCGCCACGCGCTATTTCCGGTATCTGACGAATTTATACTTGTGAACAGTCTTCTCTGGGAGCGCTCCGGATGGTATGATTTCCTTGGTGCGCGAGGGACTCTTTGATTTGGAGGGGGACCCGCCCCAGAGCTACTGCCAGTCGAAAGGAACTCGCGCACCACTTGGCGTGACGGCACCGAGCACTTGAGGAGGCCGAGGTGTTGGGGTGGTCTATCTCTGCGGGGCTAACCGCGTGTCATGAGCCGCGTGGGATGAGATATGACGGCTTCATTGCGTGCAGCGAGAGCGATGGACCTTGGGCCGAACGGCTCACCCAACGTCTCGAACGCTACTACGGGCTTCGCCCGTTGATGCAAAGGCAGCACTTCGTCCGAACTCTCGACGAGACTAGAGACTTCGCTCTGTCCGAAGCGACGACGAGCGCGTTGGAGGCTTCGCGATCTCTCATCGTTATTTGCTCTCCCGCGGCGGCAAAAAGCCATCGCGTGAATGAAGAGATCCGGGCTTCAAGTCTCGCCATCCGAACCGGCCGGTCTTTCCTTTGATTATCGATGGTAAGCCCGGCGATGAAGATGGCGAGTGCTTCCCACCGTTGCTCAGATTCGAGCTGGATGCCGACGGCCGCATTACGAAAGGACCTAACGACGTCGAATCGACCGATGCCCGTCAGGGAGCGTACGATCATGATCGTGCGGCTGCGAGGATTGCATCCGATCTGCTGGGTTTCTCCTCGGACCAAAGGACCGAGAGGCTGCCGCGCCGAACCATGCCCATATTGAATCGCCGCCTTGGGCCCTTGATGAACCTCTGCATCGTTTTCGGCTTGGCAACCATCGTCATTTGGAATGGCCTGACGACCAACGAAGCGTTTCTCGATCGAACTCTGCACCTCGTCAATTCCAGCCTAAGTGAGACGGCGCGGAAGGCAATCGCCTACGGCACGCCGCAAAGCACCGTCGTCAGGGTCCTCGAGCATGGTGAGTCATTGCTCTCCGACGTCATGAAGCGTGGCCCTCTGACGGCAGAGGCTGAGTACCGACGGGCGACCGTACTGCTTCAGTTCGCCCGCGCTTATATGGAGCTTGGAGACACTGAAAGGGCGCTGGCGCGCGCCGATGATGCGAGGCACCTCTTGCTGATGTTGCGCAGCAGGAGCCGAACGACGCCGACTTCAAGCGCCGTCTGGGAGTCGCGGAAGAGGATCTGGGGAAGATCCGAGCAGAGCGGGAGGTCCCGGCTGACGTCCGCTAGGCTCGGCCGTCACTCTCTAAGGTGCGGAACGAGACTGGGAGAAGATAACTCTCCCAGGTCGCCCCCATTTGGGTACGCAAAGTATAAATCTAGACTTCATCGATGAAAAATAAAAGGAAGCCCCGTACGGGGGCGACGGGGCTTCCTCAATTCCCATGGGTCGTGATGGGAGGGAAACCATCACAGAGCACATTATACCACTTTTACTTTAAATTAGAAGAGATTTTCCAGTAATCAGCCCGGCACCCTGCGAGAGCTACAAGTACCGTCTTCGCGACCCAGGCTTCAGTCTTGAGGCCACTGCTCCGCCAGCGCCGCTAGCTTGTCCGGCAGACACTTTGGAGCACATTCGGAAGACAATGAGAATTGGTTGCGGGGGCCCGAAGCCATGGTCAAATCTGGGACCCGCAGGGTTGTCGGCCGTGGTTTAGAGCGGACATTCCCCTCGCAATAACGAACTGACGGTGGGCGGCAACAATCTGTCGAGCACGGAGGGCGGGGTGGTTTTGCCGTGGGACATATCCATTCCGACATTTTCTAATTTTCCTTTCCCTTCAATGGGGAACGAAAAAGGAAA
>NZ_LPWD01000086.1 GCF_001723295.1 Methyloceanibacter marginalis | reverse complement strand
GCGCATCGCCATCGCCGCGTGGGACAATCTCGGCCGCGTCATGGTCGAGACCATGAACATCGACCGGATCCTCAAAGATCCCGGGCGGCTGCACGTCACCAACGGCCATTGGATCGGCCGCTACAAGGGCAAGATGGGCCCGGCGCTGATCGTCACCATGCATATGGGCAACTGGGAGCTTGGCATGTGGCCCGTCATGCTCGCGGGGGTGAAACCGGCCGGCGTCTACCGCTCGGTGAAGAACCCTTACGTCGACCAATATCTTCGCGCCCAGCGGCAGGCTCTCTATCCGGGCGGTCTGTTCGGACGCGGCCGCACCGCAGGCGAGGACGAGACGCAAAAAACCGCGCGCCTCATTATGGACTATGTGCGCCAGGGCGGACGGCTGGGGTTCATCTCCGACCTCTACGACCGCAACGGCATCGAGGTGCCGTTCTTTGGGCATCTCGCCAAGAGCATGCCCATCGCTGCGATGATCGCACGGCGGGTCGGCGCGCGCATTTGGATCGGCCGCTGCGTGCGCGTCGGCAACCGCGCGGTGTTCGACGTCAACGTCAACGAGCTCAGGATTCCGCGCACCGGCAATCAAGCGGAAGACATCCGCTCCATCACCGCAGCGATCCAGCGCTACTTCGAGGTTTGGATTCGCGAGAACCCGGAACAGTTCATGTGGTCGAACCGCCGATGGTCGTAACCCACGCCCTCAACTGCGTTGACAGCCTCATTGGGTCGCGATCTTATCGTCTCAAGACTCGGGGATAGGGTTGACGTTGTAATGTCTACAGTCCGCAACGCTAGATTTCAGATCGGGCAGGTGGTGCGCCACCGGCTCTATCCCTTTCGCGGCGTGATTTTCGACGTGGATCCGAGTTTCTCGAACACCGAAGAGTGGTACGCGTCCATTCCGCAAGACGTGCGGCCGGAGAAGGATCAGCCGTTCTATCACCTCCTCGCCGAGAACGCCGACACCGAGTATGTCGCCTACGTGTCCGAGCAGAACCTCTTGCCGGATGCTTCCGATGAGCCGTTGCGGCATCCTCAAGTCCAGGAGCTGTTCGAGGACTTGCGGGACGGCGTGTTCCGCTTTCGCTTCTTGCAGGAGCACTAAGCCGCGGGTGCGGCGCCTTCATCGAGACCAAATATATCGGGAAAGAGAAAGGCCGCGCCGG
>NZ_LPWD01000085.1 GCF_001723295.1 Methyloceanibacter marginalis | reverse complement strand
CTCGGCTATTGGGGCGCTTCCGCGTTTCGGGTTCGGTCAAGGGCTTCTGGTCCAACGTCGAGGACGATCACACGACAAAGTGCCAGGGCGCTCCCGGATCCGCGCGCTGCGTGATCATCGACCCGAATGACGCATCGGGCGCCGTGGGGTCGTTATCTCCGCACCAAGACCGAGCGCGACGCCGACTATTGGGGCGCCAGCGCCGAGCTGAAATTCGCCACCGGCGCGCCGAAAGAGGTCAAGCCGCAGATTTATCGCAACGACTATTTCATCGCCGGCTTCGACGTTCGCGGCATCGACCAGGACAACAGGCTTAACGGCGTCCAGGGTCCGCTCGACGTGTTCACCTATAGTGAGACGCTCGATACGACCTATACCGGCGGCTATATCGGCTTCGGCGGTGAATACAGCTTCGGCTTCATTCCCGGCATCAAGAATGTCGGCGGCTTCTACGACCGTCTCGGCTTGCGCACCTACGTGAACGCTACAGCCGGTCTCTACAACGCCGAGACCGATTATACGGGCCGCTTCGACTACAGGTTCTTCCCCACCCCGACATCCAACGTGTCGCGGTCGGACGACGACCTTGCCTTCATCGGCACCGTGTCGCTGGAGACCCGCAAGCAGATCGGCGACCGCACCAGCCTGTCGCTGTGGACCGACTATGAGTACATCTCCTCGGTCCCGAAGATGATATATGCCGGCCCCAATAGCCCGACGCGGATCGACGACGAGGCGGTCTTCGCCACCCGCACCATGCTCCGGCTGAATATCGGGCTTGGCTCGCAGATGCTCTACAACGGCCAGGGCTACTAGCCTCTAATCACAGCTTCCTGAGCGCCACGCTTTCCACCGCGTGGTCGGCGCCTTTGCGCAGGATGAGGTCGGCACGCTGGCGCGTGGGCAGGATATTCTCTTTCAGATTGACGAGATTGATCGTCCGCCAGATCGACAGCCCGGTTTCGCGCGCTCCTCCTCCGACAACGTGGCGTAGCGGTGGAAGTAGGAGGCGGGATCGCGGAACGCGGTCTGGCGCAGGCGCAGGAAGCGCTCGACATACCAGGCCTCGACCAGTTCCTCGCTGGCGTCGATATAGATCGAAAAATCGAAGAAGTCCGAGACGAACGGGATTACCTCGCCGTCCTTCGGCAGCCTGGCCGGCTGGAGCACGTTGAGCCCTCGACGATGACGATGTCCGGCTGCTCCACCACCAGCGTCTGGTCGGGAAGCAC
>NZ_LPWD01000084.1 GCF_001723295.1 Methyloceanibacter marginalis | reverse complement strand
GTCATCATCACGGCGCTGCCCGGCGTGGCGCCGGACGCCGTCCGCGCCGAGATCGAAGGCGCGACCCTGATCATTACCGGCATGAGGCCCCTGCCATGCGCCGGCCGCCGCGCCAACATCGTGCGGCTCGAGATTCCATACGGCCGCTTCGAGCGCCGCATCGCGTTGTCCGACCGGCTGCAGCTTGCCGCCCGCGAGCTGCAAAATGGTTGCCTGATTTTGACCTTTACGAAGACCGGCTAACCTTAAGACCGAAGTCCAGACCATGAACGACAGAGAACAAAGTCTGAAAACCGAGCAGGCAGCTCCCGCCGCGGAGACGCGGAGTGCCGCGCCGGCGCGCGAGTCCGTGTCACACCCGGAGCTGCCCGAGGGCGCACTGATCCTGCTGCCCACCCGCAACGCCGTGCTCTTTCCGGGCATCGTGGCGCCGCTCATGGTCGGCCGCCCGCAAAGCATCGCCGGCGCCCAGGCCGCGGCGCAGAGCGAGAAGCCCATCGGCGTTCTCCTGCAGAGCAACCCTTCCGCCGACGCCCCCGGCCCCGATCACCTCCACCGCGTCGGCACCATCGCCGAGATCATGCGCTATGTGACGGCGCCGGACGGCAGCCATCATCTCGTGGTCCGCGGTACGCGCCGCTTCAAGGTGCTCGAGTTCCTGGACGGCTATCCGTTCCTTGCCGCGCGCATCGAGGAGATCGGCGAGGCGGAGGCATACTCCACCGAGCTTGCCGCGCGCGTGCATCAATTGCGCGAGCGGGCCCGCGAGGCGGTCGCCTTGCTGCCCAGCGTGCCGGACGAGATCGCCGGCGCGATCGAGCAGCTGCAATCGCCGTCGCAATTGGCCGATTTCATCGCCAATGTCGTCGACATCAGCCCGCCCGAAAAGCAGAGCCTACTCGAAACCTTCGACGTCTCGCAGCGCATCGACAAGCTGCTGCGCGAGCTCGCCCAGCAGATCGAGGTGCTGCGCCTGTCGAAGCAGATCGGCGAGCAGACGCAGGAATCGTTGAGCGGCCGCCAGCGCGAGCACATCCTGCGCGAGCAGCTGCGCCAGATTCAAAAGGAGCTTGGCGAGGGCGAGGACAGCCAGGCCGAGATCGCCGATCTGCGCGAGGCGGTCGACAACGCGAAGATGCCCGAGGAGGCCGAGACGCAGGCGAAGAAGGAGCTGAAGCGGCTCGAACGCATGCCCGAGGCGTCCGCCGAGCACGGCATGATCCGCACCTATCTCGACTGGCTGATCGAGCTGCCGTGGTCGAAGCTCTCCGAGGAGACCATCGATATCGCCGAGGCGCGGCGCATCCTGGACGAGGACCATTACGGCCTGCCCAAGGTGAAGCAGCGCATTCTCGAATATCTCGCGGTCCGCAAGCTGAATCCGGACGGCAAGAGCCCCATCCTGTGCTTCGTCGGCCCGCCCGGCGTGGGCAAGACCTCGCTCGGCCAGTCGATCGCGCGCGCGATGGGCCGCGAGTTCGGCCGCATCAGCCTGGGCGGCGTCCATGACGAAGCGGAGATCCGCGGGCACCGGCGCACCTATATCGGCGCGCTGCCGGGCAATATCGTGCAGGCGCTGCGCAAGGCCGGCACGCGGAACCCTGTGTTCATGCTCGACGAGATGGACAAGCTCTCCGCCAGCTTCCATGGCGACCCTTCGGCAGCACTTCTGGAGGTGCTCGACCCGGCTCAGAACTCGACCTTCCGGGACAACTATCTCGGCGTGCCCTTCGACCTGTCCAAGGTGATGTTCATCGGCACCGCGAACGTGCTCGACCAGATTCCGGGGCCCTTGCGCGACCGCATGGAGGTCATCGAGATCCCCGGGTACACCGAGGAGGAGAAGGTCGAGATCGCCAAGCGCTATTTGGTCAAGCGCCAGTTGGAAGATACCGGCCTCACCCCGGAACAGCTGGAGATCAGCGAGGACGCGATCCGCGCCATCATAACCGGCTACACCCGCGAGGCGGGCGTGCGCAATCTGGAGCGCGAGATCGGCGCGATCCTCCATCACGTCGCCATGCGCGTCGCCGAGGGCGACACGTCCCATATGCGCATCGCGCCGGAGGATCTCCACGACATTCTCGGCGCGCGGAAATTCGAGAACGAAGTCGCCATGCGCACCTCTGTGCCCGGCGTGGCCACGGGTCTCGCCTGGACGCCGACCGGCGGCGACATCCTATTCATCGAATGCGCCCGGTGCCCGGGAACGGCAAGCTGATCCTCACCGGCCAGCTCGGCGACGTCATGAAGGAGAGCGCGCAAGCCGCGTTGTCCCTGGTGAAGCGCGCGCCGAAATGCTCGGCATCGATCCCGGCCTGTTCGAGAAGTCCGACATCCATCTGCACGTGCCGGCGGGCGCCATCCCCAAGGACGGGCCCTCCGCGGGCGTCGCCATGTTCATCGCGCTCACCTCGCTCTTGACCGGGCGCACCGTGCGCAACGACGTCGCCATGACCGGCGAGATCTCGCTGCGCGGCCTCGTGCTGCCCATCGGCGGGGTGAAGAACAAGGTGCTGGCGGCGGTGCGTGCCGGCATCACCACGGTGATGCTGCCGGAGCGCAACAAGAAGGACTACGAGGACGTGCCGGAGTCCGCGCGCGGCGAGGTCCAGTTCGTCTGGATGTCGACGGTGGACGACGCCATCGCCGCGGCGCTCGCGCCGGCGAGCCAGGCGGACAAGTCCGAGGTCCCCGACCTCCCCGACGATGAGCGCCGCGCGAGCTAGCGGCTAGTCGCGGCCGATCTCGTCGTCGGGCGGGTCGTCTTCCAGCGCGCGATAGGACGCGCCTTCCAAATCCTCGAACTGGCCCGTCTCAGAGCCCAGAGGAAGGCCGCGAGACCGAGCGCGCCCAGCACCAGCGCCGCCGGGATCAGCCAGGCGAGCGCGGTCATCTGCGCCCTCCTCCTGCGAGCCGTGCGGCGTTCAGGGTCACCAGGATCGAGGAGCTCGACATGACGACGGCCGCGATCAGCGGCGTCACGTATCCCGCCATGGCGAGCGGTACGCAGATCGTGTTGTAGACCGCGGCCACGCCGAAATTCTGGAAGGCCATGCGGTGTGCCCGGCGGCCCACGGCGATCGCCTCGGCCACGGGACCGAGCTTCGCGCCTTGGAACACGAAGTCGGCGGC
>NZ_LPWD01000083.1 GCF_001723295.1 Methyloceanibacter marginalis | reverse complement strand
GCGGCCGGCGCGCACCGGCTGACGCTGCCCTTGCGACACGGTCACCCAATCGGCGTCCGGCATGTCTTCGACGCTGAGCGGCGTGACCGCATCGCCCTCCGCCGCCTTGCCGATCAGCGTGTTCAGCGCAGCCTCGTCCGGCCGCTCGGCGTACAGCGCGGAGACTTCGAATCGCCCATTGCCCAAATCGAAATAGCTCACCGACAGCGCTTGCGGGTCTTCCGTCTCGTCGAGCGCCCGCGCGATCCGGCCGGCAGCCCGGGGCTCCGCCTCGACGGTCGCGCGGTAGGTGGACGAAGCTTCTTGGGGACCCGTTTCCATGGTGCGGAAACTTAGAGGAGGGGGCCTTGGTCCGCCAAGAAGCTTCGCTGCGCACCTCGAGAGACGCTTATTGCGTCTCGGTGCGATCCTCGGCTGCCGCGACGGCCGGCGTGGCGAAGCACACCTGCGTGGCGGCCTCTTGAATGCACGGCGCACCCGCCGGCGAACCGCAGACCGAGGCGAGCTTGGCCTCGGCCACGCAGGTGCCTTTCGGCCCGCGCCAGCCCGGGCCGCCCTTGCAGCCGCAGCCCTTGCAGCTGCAGCCAATGGGGGCCGCCTGGGCGGAAACATGGACCATCCCGTAGGGGATGAACGACATGACGACGAAAACAGCCGTAACGATGAGACGCATGATCAACACTCCCTCTGAGAACAGAACGGGACCAATGTACCCTATTTGTTCTCAAAAAGAAAGCCGAATCCAGACCTCGGGCTTGGCGTGCCCGCAAAAACGGCGTGCGCCGGGATAGCGCTATTGCGCGCTCTTTAGGCTTCCACGGCCTCCCAGAGTGCCTCAATTTCAGGATCCGCGACGCCCAGTTCCGCCAAATGGGCGCGCACGCTTTTGATGTAGTCGTAGCTCGAACCGGCCACGCCCTCCGCCGCCAGGATCATGCCCGCGCGCTCTTCGAGCGTCAGCCCGTCCTCGATCAGACGCGGCCCGTCATAGATGTAGGTGAGCGCCCCGACGGTCCCCTCGGGCAGCGTGATGGGGACTTCCGTCGCCGCACAAATCTCCCGCGCGCAGAGATACTCCTCGATGTCGCTGCGCGCCCCGTCCTCGAACGCGAAGGCGACGCCGCGACACGTTCCCGTCCGTTTCAGGTTCAGCGTCAGCCCGGGGCATTCCGTCGTCCCCCAGCGTTCCAGCGATTTCTTGTTGAAGATGCGGCTGTGGCCTTCGAGGTCGGCCGGCATGCGCCTAAGACAACCGTATGCCGTCTCCCAGCCGTCCCACATCAGAGAGCCGTAGCCGAACAGCCACATCGGCGATCGTCACACCCGCTCGACGAACGTATCGACCACCTTCTTGCGCCCGGCCTTCTCGAAATCGACGGTGAGCTTGTTGCCGTCGATCGAGGCCACGCGGCCGTAGCCGAACTTCTGGTGGAAGATGCGCTCGCCCACGTCGACGCCCGAGCCTTCCGCCGTGCTCGCGGCGACCAGCGTGCCGTCGATGGTCAAGGGCTCGCGGCGTGGACCGGCGTTGCCGCGCTGGCGATTGCGCTGCGCCCGCTGCCAGCCCGGCGTGTCGTAGAAGCCGCTCGCGAAGAGAGTCTCCGCCGTATCGAACCGGCTCGGTCCGTAGCCGCGCGTCCCCTTGTCCTCGGCGACCTCGACATGCTCGTTCGGCAACTCGTCGATGAAGCGCGACGGCACCGCCGTCTGCCACATGCCGTAATTGCGCCGGTTCTGGGCGAAGGTGATCTTGGCGGTCTTGCGCGCCCGCGTCAGTCCGACATGGGCCAGCCGCCGCTCTTCCTCGAGCCCCGAGCGTCCCGCCTCGTCGAGGCTGCGCTGATGGGGCAGCAGCCCTTCGTCCCAGCCGGGCAGGAACACGGTGTCGAACTCGAGCCCCTTGGCCGAATGGAGCGTCATCAGGTTGACCCGGTCGGTGCCTTCCTCGGTCGCGGCGTCCATCACCAGCGACACGTGCTCCATGAAGCCGGCGAGCGTATCGAACTCGTCCATGAAGCGGATCAGCTCTTTCAGGTTTCCAGCCGCCCTTGCGCCTGCTGCGAGCGGTCCGCCTGCCACATGCCCGTATAACCGGACTCATCGAGGATCAGCTCGGCCAGCTCCGTATGCCGCATCCCGTCGACCAGCGAGCGCCAGCGGTCGAAGGCGGCGATCAAGTCGGCCAGCGCCTTGCGCGGTTTCGGCTTGAGCTCCTCGGTTTCGACGATCAGCCGCGCGGCCTGCATCAGGGGCACGCCGCTGGCCCGCGCGAGCTGGTGCAGCGCTTTGAGCGTGGCCTCGCCCAAGCCCCGGCGCGGCACGTTGACAATGCGCTCGAATTTCAGGTCGTTGGCCGGATTCAGCGTCACCTCGAAATAGGCGGTGGCGTCGCGGATTTCCTGGCGCTCGTAGAAGCGCGGGCCGCCGATCACGCGGTAGTCGAGGCCGAGCGTGATGAAGCGGTCCTCGAAGGCGCGCATCTGGAACGAGGCGCGCACCAGAATGGCGATCTCGTTCAGCGTATGGCCCTGGCGCTGGAGCTGCTCGATGTCCTCGCCGATAACGCGCGCTTCTTCCTCGTCGTCCCAGCAGCCTTCGACCACGACCTTGTCGCCGTCATCGCCGTCGGTACGGAGCGTCTTGCCGAGGCGCCCTTGGTTGTGCGCGATGAGTCCGGAGGCTGCCCCGAGGATATGCGCGGTCGAGCGGTAGTTGCGCTCCAAGCGAATGACCTTGGCGCCGGGGAAGTCCTGCTCGAAGCGCAGAATGTTGTCCACCTCCGCCCCGCGCCAGCCATAGATCGACTGGTCGTCGTCGCCGACGCAGCAAATGTTGTTGTTGCCCTGCGCCAGAAGCCGCAGCCACAGATACTGCGCGACGTTTGAGTCCTGGTACTCGTCCACCAGCATGTAGTGGAAGCGCTGCTGATATTTTTCGAGCACGTCCTGATGCTCTTGGAACAGCCGCAAGTTCTCCAGCAAGAGGTCGCCGAAATCGGCGGCGTTCAGCTCCTTCAGGCGGCGCTGGTAGAGCGCATAGAGATCGCGTCCCTTGCCGTTGGCGAAGCCGAAGCTCTCGCCGTCGGGCACGCGCTTGGGCACAAGTCCGCGGTTCTTCCAGCCGTCTATCATTGCCGCGAGCAGGCGCGCCGGCCAGCGCTTCTCGTCGATGTTCTCCGCTTCGAGCAATTGCTTGATCAGCCGGATCTGGTCGTCGGTGTCGAGCACCGTGAAGGACGGTTTGAGATCGACGAGCTCCGCGTGCCGGCGCATGATTTTGACGCCGATAGCGTGGAACGTGCCGAGCCACGGCATGCCTTCGACCACGCCGCCGATCAGCTGACCGACGCGGCTTTTCATCTCGCGCGCCGCCTTGTTGGTGAAGGTCACGGCGAGGATCTGCGAGGGCCGCGCCCGTCCCAGGCTGAGCAGATGTCCAATGCGCGTGGTGAGCACGCGGGTCTTGCCGGTCCCGCGCCCGCCAGCACCAGCAGCGGCCCCTCCAAGGTCTCCACCGCCTCGCGCTGCTCTTCGTTCAAAGCATCGAGATAGGTGTCGGGGCGCCGCCGCATGGCCCGTTGCGAGATCGGCAGCATCTCGTCGGAGGCAGGGTTAGGCTCGTCCTCCAGGGGGAGGGCCTCGGCGGCGGTTGCGCGAATCTTGGCCATGAAGCAGAACTATAGCACCCGCGGGCCAGGCGAAAGAAAGGCTGGCGGGACCGCGCGCCGCACCGACCGATCCTCGAGGCTCGTCCTGAGCATGACGCCGCCCAATATGCCG
>NZ_LPWD01000082.1 GCF_001723295.1 Methyloceanibacter marginalis | reverse complement strand
CAGGTCTCGCCGTCGCCGCATCACCACGATCGTCCCCGCCCGCGCCGGCGACCGCCTCTTCCAACGCGAGCCACCACAGCTCGCCATGGCCGTCCGGGTAGTTCGTCGGGACGTAAAGCGTGAACGGCAGCCCGCGCGCTTTGAACATCGGAAAGGCATACTGAAAGTTGTCCCGATAGCCGTCGTCGAAGGTGAAGCAGACGAAGCGCTTCCCTTCGCCCCGGACGAGCCGGTCGGCGGCCTCATCCAGGGTGACCACGTCGAGATCGGCGTCGTGCACCTGATCGAGGACGGCTTCGAGGAATTCCGGCGTGACTTCGAGTATGCGGTTCGGCGCGAAGGGCCTGGGCTCGGCCGGTTGCGGGCGCACCTGGTGCAGGGTGAAAATAAGGCCGGTTCCTTGCGTGTACGGCGCGAGAAGACGGTGGGCGCCCGTGTGGTAGAGTCCGGCCATGGCGGCCTTCATCATGGCGGTCTTGACTTTAGCCACGGGACATCCCCTCAAAGGTCAGCATCAACAATTAACCTCGCTCTGCCATTGTCCGAGCCGACAGTTTGACGGCGTTTCCTTGCAAAACGATTGCCGATGGCGATCGATTTTTCGGCTGGTGATGCCTGCGGGGAAAGGGTGGGTCTGGTCATGAGTTCCGCAGCCTTGTTTCGTCCATCCACGGAGATTGTCCACGCTGCAACCCTACAGTCCGATCCCTCGTTTGTGAGCACCTCTCTCGGCACGGTTTCGCTTTGCGTCACCGGCGAACTGGAAAACCTCAAAACCCTGTGGGAGAGCCTGCAGGCGGCGGTGCCTTGCACGGCCGCGCAGACCTATGAGTGGGGCCGGGCATGGGCCGAACATGTGCTGGCGCCGCGTGGAGACAAACCGGTCATCGTCGTGGGTTATGGGCCGGACGGCACGCCCCTGTTCCTGTGGCCGTTCGAGATGGGAACCCGCGCGGGGTTCGGATTTCTAAAATGCTCGGGCAAGACCACGCCAATTACAGCATGGGGCTGTTCGCTCCGGAAGCCGCGCGGGCTTTCACGCGTACCGATATGTCGCGCTTATTGCACGAAGCGGGGCGGCAAGCGGGCGCGTCGGCCGCCATTCTCGAGTCACAGCCCTTTGATTGGGATGGCGTTCCCAACCCGTTCGCCCTGCTCTCCCATCAGCGCGCTCCCAATAGCGGCTATGCGGTCAAGCTCGACGGCTTCGACGCCCTATATGAGGGCCAATTCAGCAAGCGGTCCCGGCAGACCGTCGATCGCAAGGAGCGGCGCCTGCGTGACATGGGCGCCGTCGAATATGGCTGGGCCGAAACACGTGATAACAGGCTCGCGCTGCTCGAGACATTCTTCACGCAGAAGTCCCGGCAGTTTGCCGCCATGGGCGTCAAGGATGTCTTCGATGAGGCCGCGCGCGCGTTCTACCGGGACCTCGCCTTGCTGCCGGACGATAACCCCAGCCAGCTTCGCCTTGGGTTTGTGGCCTTGGATGGAAACGTGCTCGCAACGTTCAGCGGAGCTCTGTGCCACGACCGGATGGGTGTCATGCTGTCCTCCCTGACCGAAGGCGAAGAGCAGCGCCAGTCGCCCGGCGGCCTTCTCTTGCGTCATCAAATCGAGGAAGCCTGCACAGCCGGCGTCAAGTTTTTCGATCTCGGCGTCGGTCAGGCGCGGCACAAGGACGAGTGGAACAACATTGTCTATCCGCTGTTCGACAGCTTCATCGCCTTGAAGCCGCAAGGTCTGATTTTGACTTTGCCGCTTGCCGCCGCGGCACGGGTCAAGGGTGTGATCAAGGCGAACAGCACTCTCTGGGCCGTCGCCCAAGATCTGCGCAAGCGCCTCAATAGCCGGGACGGCTAGGCCTCTTCTTCTCAGACGGCGGCGGAGCGGCTGAACAGTCCTGAGCGGCGTAGCCTCCCACTGCCCTCATAAACCACGACCGGACAGCCCAGGGCCTGGAATGTGGCGAGTGCCTCGTCCTCGCTCTCGACATTGCCGCGCGGGGGCAGCACCGCCACCATGATGGGCAGCTCGAATTTGAGCGCGGGCATCAGAACCTCGATCGCCGCGAGATCTGCATGAAGGACAACGCAGCCATAGGCCTGCGTCAGCGCCTCGAACACGCGCATGAAGCGGTCGGGCTCCGGTCCTTCGCCGTGCACGGCGGGATTGCCCGCGGCGATGACCTGCAAGGGTGTCTCATCGTCCACGCGGATCACATCGCCGAAATTGGCGCGGCCCGCGGAGAGATCGGCGAAGCCCGGAACACGCGGCATGCCGAGCGGACCGGACACGGCGGAGGCGCCTTTGGCCAGATCCACGAGCACGACCTGTTCGTTGCGATCGGCCAGCGCGCGGGCAAGCCCAATGGCCGCCTTGGTCGCGTCGGCCCCGGATGATGTGCCCGCGACGAGAAGCGCACGCGGCAGGCCGCCGGTGGCCGCATCGAGCACCTTGTCGAGCACCGTATCGAGGGATTTTAGGACCGGGCCGGCCGGAAGGGCTCGGGATTTCGGCTTCGACGAAATCTCTGCCGGCTCGTCGACCTCGGAGGCAGCGATGCGCTGGGTGAGGTAGTGGCGAAGATCGTTCGGGCTCAGCGCAGCCATTTGGCCCCCTTTCGGTTTTGACGAGGATGCGCGCGGCTTCCATTTGGCGGCTTGTTCGTTGGCGGTACGGCGGAAACGATCCAGGAGCCGCCCAGACGCTTCGGGGCGTTGCTCTTCTCGCGGATGCGGGCTTCCTCGACGTCCTCCGTGAATTCCTGCCGCAGGCGATCGAGCAGTCCGGTCGCGGCGGGTTGCGGCCGGGAGTGCGTCTCATTGGATGGCGTTCCCGCCGCAGGCGGCGTCTCGGCCGTCTTTACGCGTTCGCTTTCCATCGCCGCCCCGCGCCCCGCCTTCACGGACGCATCTCTAGAGGCCTGGGTGGGCTCCTGCCTCGGTGCTTCGGGTTCCGGCGCCGGACGGACACGCCGCGGCTCGTTGACTTGAAGCCAGCTCGGCCGTTTCGCGGGCTTCTGCGCGCGCCAGACGGACGGCTTGGTCGTTGTGTCGGTGCGGTCTTGTTGTTCGGGCTTGGGTGCCGGACCCGCCTTCGCCTCGGCGGGCGGCGGCGCGGCGGCGGGTCCGGTCATCGCGGGACGCACCACGGGTAGCTTGCGTGCGGCCGGGATCTCTGCGGCTGGCTTCGGCGTTGCGGGCTGAACAGCAGCGGGCTTCGCGGCCGCTGCCGGGGGCATCGTTGGCGCCGGCGCCTTCACGGGCGTCGGTTCTGGTGCAGAGGCCGGTTTCGGCGGTTCGTGGCGGGTGCGCTGCTTTTGCCTGGGCGCGCGGGGTTCTCTGCGTGACTGGGGGCTGGCGGTGCCGATGAGCTCGCGGGCGATCGTGTAGGCAAGGGCGAGCAGCGCGGTTGCGGCCATCACGAGCAAGGTCAGCGGTCCGCGCTTGGGAAAGGACGGCAGGACGGAGGCATGGGCGCGTGAGACGATGACCGCTTGGGACGGCACGGCGCCCATGTCGTGGCGGGCGGAGGCGTCGCGGTAGCGCGCCAGATAG
>NZ_LPWD01000081.1 GCF_001723295.1 Methyloceanibacter marginalis | reverse complement strand
ACCAGGCTGCCCCCGCGTCCCTCTCCGCTGCGGCCTTTGGCGATGCCGCGCACGCCATGGCGCATGCCGAAGATCTGCCGGACCTTGCCGGAGGCGGCCAGGCCTTGCTGCAAGCCCTCGACCACGCCGCCAGCGACTGGTTGATGACCGCGGTCGGACCGCCGGATTGCCCGATGACCGCATTGCCGGTTGGAAGATCAGCCACGCTCCCCCTCCTTGGGTTTTTGGAGGCGGCACCATGCCCCGGAGGGTTACTTCGTTGCAAGGCGGCACAGGCGCGCCGTATCCGCTCACGCGAGGCGCAGAAGGTGCAGGCTGAAGAGATCGGCCGGGTCGGTCCAGGCTTTAACCGGCTGCCAGCCAGCGCTTTGCGCTAGAGCCTGGAACTCCGAAACAGAATATTTGTGCGAGTTCTCGGTGTGGATGCGCTCGCCCTTCCCGAAGGAGAAGCTGCGTCCCATGACACGGACATCCTGGTCCGTGAGGCTTTGGAGATAAATCTCGATGCGGCCTTTCCCGTCATTGTAGAGGGCCGTGTGGGCAAAGCCGGTCGTATCGAAGTCGCCGTCGAGCTCCCGATTGATGCGCGCCAGCAGATTGAGACTGAAGGCGGCGGTGACGCCTTCCTCGTCGTCATAGGCGGGCAAGAGGATATCGAGGCTCTTCTTCAGGTCGACGCCGATGAGGAATGTGCTGCCCACACCTAGGATCTCGGCCGCGTTCTCGAGGAACGCCTTCGCCTCCTCATGCGTCAGATTGCCGATGGTCGAGCCGGAGAAGAATCCGAGCCTCTCGCCCCGCGGCGCGCCGGCAAGGTTGCGCGTGCGCATGAAGTCGCCGACGTGAGGCTTGACGTTCAGTCCGGGATGTTTGGCTTCGAGGCGCTTGGCCGCGTCCGCCAGAAAAGACTCCGAGACGTCGATAGGGATGTAGGTGTCGAGCCCGGCGAGCGCCTCGATGAGAAGGCTCGTCTTGCGGCTGGAGCCCGAGCCGAACTCCACGAGAGTTTCCACGTCGCCAGCGAGCGCGGCGATCTCATCGCCGTAGGAGTCGAGCAGCGCGGTCTCGGTGCGCGTCGGGTAGTACGCCTCGACCCGCGTGATGTCCTCGAACAGCGCCGAGCCGGTTGCGTCATAAAGGAAGCGTGAGGGGATGCTGCGCGGACGCTTGCTCAGGCCATGCAGGACCGCGTCCGCGAATTCCGCAATCTCGGCCGTGCGCCGCGCGGACTTGGTTGCCGAGGTGGAGGTCCGGCCCTCGGCCATCGATGAGGAGATGTCGCTTGCCATTACGCGTCCGCCGCGAGACGCAAGCCGGTGAACTGCCAGCGCTGATGAGGATAGAAGAAGTTGCGATAGGTCCGCCGCATATGCCCTTGAGGCGTGGCGCAGGAGCCGCCCTTGAGCACGAACTGGTTGCACATGAATTTGCCGTTGTACTCGCCGACGGCCGCCGGGTGCGGCCTTGAAGCTGGGTAGGGAAGATATGCGCTCGCCGTCCACTCCCATACATCGCCGAACATTTGACGGAGGCCGTCGCCGGCGTCCGCGGGCAGGGGCCGCAAATGATCGGCCCCGAGATCGCGCCCCTCGAAAGGATGTCCGGCCGCGGCGACCTCCCACTCGAATTCGGAAGGAAGCCGGTAGCCGGCCCAGCGCGCGAATGCGTCCGCCTCGAAGAAGCTGACATGGGTGACGGGCGCACCTAAGTCCACCGGGCGATAGCCGAGCAGGCTCATCTGCATATAGCCGCCTTCGGCCTCCTCGAAATAAAGAGGGCCGCGCCAGTCTTGCCCGTTGACCGTATTCCAGCCGTCGGCGAGCCACAGCGTGGCGGTTTCGTACCCGCCGTCCTTGATGAACTCGATCCACTCCGCGTTGGTGACGCAGCGATTGGCGAGTTTGAACGGCCGTATCAATTGCTCGTGCCGTGGCCCTTCGTTGTCGTAGGCGAAGCCGTTTCCATCATGGCCGACCTCGTAGATGCCGCCTTCGAAAGGCATGAACGCGAGCGGCACGGCCGTATGGGTCGACACGCCGGGGTCGGCCTCGCGATAGGCGGGCTTCAGCGGCCCGGCCGCGAACAGGCTCAAAATGTCGGTGAGCAGCAATTCTTGATGCTGCTGCTCGTGGTTGATGCCGAGCTCGATGAATGCCTCCGCCTCTGCCGGAAGGCCCTGAGCCATGAATTCCTCAAGCGCCTCGTCCACATGCGCGCGGTAGGCGCGCACGGCTTCCGTCGAGGGCCGCGTCAGCAAGCCGCGCTTCGGGCGCGGATGCCGCGGGCCGACGCTCTCGTAATAGGAGTTGAAGCAATATTCGAAACTGTCGTCGAACAGCCGATAGCCCGGCATGAAACGCGGCAGCACGAACGCCTCGAAGAACCACGTCGTGTGCGCGAGATGCCATTTGGTGGGGCTCGCATCGTCCATCGCCTGGACGACTTGATCCTCGTCGCTCAATGGCTCCGCCAACCGGAGCGACAAGCGCCGCGTCGCCATCAGGCGGTCGCGCAGGGAAGACGACTTGGTGGAAGCTTCCCGCCGGGGCTCGGCGAGAACGGTATGGCTCAGGCTCATGTTTCCTCCCGTGGGGGCTCGGGGACCTGACTCGCAACGCGCCATTTAGCAGCTTGTTCCGGCTCAGGAAACGAGCAACCATGCACAATTCCGTGACGATTGTTTGATTCTAACGAGAAGCTCTCCCGTGCGCGACACCCAACAAGACACGTTAGTTTGGCTCGACGGCCGCCAATCGCAAGCCGCCGCGGCGCTTCAGCGCGGGGTTTGCCGCAGCTTTCGCGCTCTCGGCTATTCGGTTGTGTGTGAGTTGCCCCTTGCCAATGGGCGGCGCGCGGACGTGGTGGGCCTATCGCCGTCGGGAGACATTTATATCGTCGAGATCAAGTCGTGCCTGATCGACTACCGCACGGACGGCAAATGGCACGAATATCTCGACTATTGCGACCGGCTCTATTTCGCCGTGGCTGCCGATTTTCCGTGCGAGGTCATTCCGGAAGAGGCGGGGCTCATCCTCGCCGACCGTTACGGCGCGGAACTGGTGCGCGAGCCGGTCGAGGATCGGCTCAACGCGGCCAGACGCAAGGCCATGATGCTGTGCTTCGCACGCGCCGCGGCGCTACGCCTTCAACACCATCTCGATCCCGGTTGCGGGTTCGAGAGCTGACAGGCGTCACGAGCCGCCAAACACGGTTCGCACGAAGTCCCGGTAGAGCAGCATCTGACGAGGCAGGGCCGACCTGTCATGGACGACCCGCGACAGGATGATGCCGCCGTCGACTACCACCGATAACATGTCCGCCACGTCGTCGAGGTCGACGGGAAGCTTCGGCGGGTATTTGGCCGCGATCAAATCCAGACGCTCGCGGAATCGGTCTCGCCAGGCGATGACCGTCGACGCGGTGAGATCGCGCACGTCCCTGTCGAACAGCCGGTCCTGATAGCAATACGCCGCAATGAGACAGCCGGGATGGCCGTTGGGCAGATCGGCGAAAACTTCCGACATCATCTTGAGCAAGACGAGAAAGCCGTGCAGCGGATCCTCGTTGAGCTCGTCGCGCGCCTGAAGAGATCATCGAAGAGAGCATTCTCGCGTTCGATGTAACGCTCCAACAAGGCCTTGGCCAAGGCGCCCTTGTCGCTGAAGTGATAGAAGAAGCCGCCCTTGGTGATACCGACGGCGGCGATGAGCTCGTCGATCGAAGTCCCGGCGAAACCCTTCTCGAGCACGCCGGCCTCCGCCGCGTCGAGGATGCGCTCGCGCGTATCGGCGGTCTTTCGCTGGATGAGGGGCTCTGCTGCGTTCGTCATCTGAAGCCTCTCCACGACTGTACCACGAGTTCAGTTGACCGGCACCGACGCATCGGCAAGCACCGTTCCATAGCGTGGCGCAAGCCGAACAAAGCAGGGAAATTCAAGCAATTTGCCCGACCGGCCGTGCCATACCACGAGTTCACTGGCGGCGTCTCCGCACAGGGCCCATCTAAGCGCCAACCGGCCCACCCTTGCGAACAGGAGACACGTTCATGACCCCAACCGACAGTCCCAAGTACCGGCACCCTTTTCTCCCGCTTGACGGCGGGCGCTTTCTCACCGACGGCGGGCTCGAAACGTCTCTGATTTTCCAAGAGGGCTGGGATTTACCCGCCATGGCGGCCTTCGTACTCATGGAGATCGAGCCAGGACGCAATGCCGTGCGCGACTATTTCGACCGTTACGTTCCAATGGCGGTCGCCCGCAAGGTTGGCTTCATCCTGGAAAGCCCGACATGGCGGGCTAACCCCGATTGGGGCGTCAAGATCGGCTACAAGCTCGAAAAGCTCGCGCAGATCAACCGCGACAGCATCGATCTGATGCGTGAGATCCGCACCAAGTTCGAGGGCCCGCATACGCCGATCTTGATCAGCGGCTGCATCGGACCCCGCGGCGACGGCTACGACCCGGGCGAACTGATGAGCCCCGAGGAGGCGCAAGCCTATCATGCCTGGCAGATCGGCGTGTTCGCGGATACCCGCTGTGACTGCGTCACGGCCATGACCATCACCAATATCAATGAGGCCATCGGCTTGGCACTCGCCGCCGAAGCGGCCGAGATGCCGTGCGTGATTTCCTTCACCGTGGAAACCGACGGACGCTTGCCGACCGGACATACCCTCGCAGAGGCGATCGAGACCGTGGATGCCGAGACCGGTTCGCTCCCGCCTATTACATCAATTGCGCCCACCCGACGCACTTCGCACCCACGCTGGAAGCAGGCACGGGATTGGGCCGGACGGGTTCGCGGCGTCCGCGCGAACGCGTCGCAATGCAGCCACGCGGAACTCGACAACTCGACCGAGCTCGATAGCGGAAATCCAAAAGAGTTCGGCGAGGAGTATGCCGCGCTCCTGGAGCGGCTACCGCACCTCACCGTCCTCGGCGGCTGCTGCGGAACCGACCATCGCCATATCGAGGCGATCAGCCGGGCCTGCTACGGCCGAGACCGAAAGGCGGCGTAGGGAAGCCTATTTCGGCGCGCGCTTGGCGAGAATGCGCTGCAGCGTGCGCCGATGCATGTTGAGCCGCCTTGCCGTCTCCGAGACGTTGCGATTGCAAAGCTCATAGACACGCTGGATGTGCTCCCAGCGCACGCGGTCGGCCGACATGGGGTTCTCCGGCGGCGGCGCCTTGTCGTCCGCAGAGGCGACAAGCGCGTTGTAGACGTCGTCCGCATCCGCGGGCTTCGCGAGGTAATCAACGGCGCCGATCTTCACCGCGGTCACCGCGGTGGCGATATTGCCGTAGCCGGTGAGCACGACGGCGCGGGAATCGGGCCGCAGCTCCTTCAACGTGGCAATCACGTCGATGCCGTTGCCGTCGTCGAGGCGCATATCCACCACGGCGAAAGCCGGCGGGCGGCGCTTGAGCATGCCGAGGCCTTCCTCGACCGATGCGGCCGCCTCGACCTCGAACCCGCGCGCTTCCATGGCGCGGGCGAGCCGCTGCAGAAAGGCGCGATCGTCGTCGACGATCAAAAGCGTGTTGTCCGGCGGCGGCGGGCTGAGGTCCTGTGACATGGTCGAGACCGGCTGGACGTCCATTGCTGAGCTCCTTGTCGTGACTAGCGAGCCCAACCCAGACGTAACCTCCCAAGAGTCTTTGTGAAATTATTGTGCGTGTAGGTAGGGACTTTCGCTTGGTGAGGCAAGTCTCGGCGGGGTGTAACTGTCGATCAAAGTGAACGAAATCCAGGAAAAACTGGCCAGTTTCGGTCCTAAGACCCCCGAAAACCCGCGACGAAACCCAAAATCACAGAAAAGACGCCGGTTCGAGTCCCTTATCCCGGCGCCTTCTCGAACTTGGCGCGTGGCCAGATCACGGTCACCACGGCCCCGGCCTGCGGCTCGGCCCGGTTGGCCAGTTCCAGCCGGGCACCGGAGCGCTCGAGCAGGGTCTTGGCGATGAAGAAGCCGAGCCCCATGCCGATATGCTCATCCGGCTGCTCCTCGCCCCTCTTTCCCGGGCGGGTGGTGACAAAAGGCTCGCCGAGCTGTTCCAGCACGTTCGGCGGAAAGCCCTCGCCGTCGTCGGCGATGACGAACCGCACCTCGTCCTGAGTCCAGGTGGCGTCGACCTCGACCGTGTGGGCCGCGAAGTCGATGGCGTTCTCCACGAGATTGCCGAGACCATAGATCACGCCAGGATTGCGCTGTGTCACCGGCTCGCGGGCGGCGGCGCTGCCCGG
>NZ_LPWD01000080.1 GCF_001723295.1 Methyloceanibacter marginalis | reverse complement strand
GTACCGGCGGCAGTGCGCTTATGCCCGCTCGGGCACACGCACGCGCCGCCTCTCACGCTGCCGTTCGCGCAAGTGATCTTAGGCGCAGGAGGAACAATGATCGCGGTCTTGACGCAGCGCCACGCATTTGTGCCGGACGCGGTGCGGTCATATCCGCTTGGGCAGATGCAAGCACCGTTCTTTACCTGCCCACCAGCACATTGGATCGCCGGCGGCTCGGTGGCGATCTTGGGACCCTCCGGCTTATTCGGATCGGAGTCCGGCTCAGATGCCGGTTCGGGCGCGATGTCGTCGGTCTGCGATACGTCGGCCGTGTTGGCGCAACTGAACGCGGCCCCCTTGAAGTCGAGTAGCTCGGTGTCGCCGCCGGCGAGGCTCTTCAGTCCGCAAGCGACCGTCGCCGTCTTGGTGACGTCGAATTGGATAAGGTCGACAGCGATAATTTTGCCGGCCGGCGTCTTCTTCGCCGCCGTGCTTCGCATCCAGCTATGGTCGTTCGAGCAGTCGAGCCGGTAGGGCACGGGCCCTTCCAGATCGGTCTCCACGTTGACCAGGGCCGATGCCTTGCGCGGGCATTGCGTGCCGCCGGAATCCGTCAAGGTCAGCGTCCCGCCCAGCACCTCCAAGCAGCCGATCTTGAGCGGCACCCAGCCGGAATTCGCCGACCAGCCCTTGGCGTCGGCCATGAACTGGGCGTCGACCTCACCCAGGGTCACGTCCGCACCGCTTTCGCCGCATATTTGTCGCCGTCGCGCTTGGCCGTGAGCTTGCCCTCGCTCACCACGAGACCGCCCTGGTGCTTGATCTCATGGTTCACCCACCCTGGACGCGTCGTATTGAAGATCGCCGTCTCGATCACCTCTTTCGGGCAAGCGTCCGTCTTGGCGACCTCGTAGGTCAGCCACGCGGAGACGACGTTGAACGGCGGGCAATCGATCTCCACCGTCTCTTCATGCGCTTCGGTCATGCCTCTGGCGCGCAGCACGAACGTCTTCGGGCCCGGATCGAGCTTGTAGTCGAACTCCGCTTCGGCGCGGTGGAAGGTCTTGCCGGCGAAGCTGACTTCGCGCGTTTCGACGCTGCGGAATTTGGGATGGCCGTTGCCGACCGACAGACGGAACTTGGCCATCGTAGGCTCGGCATAGTTCAGGTAAGCGGTCGCAACGGTCCTCTTTGGGCAGGTGTCCCCAGACTGCTCGATCTGGAGGTCGACGGAGACCGGCTTCGGCGCGGCCTCGACGGTTTCTTCCGGGGGTTCGCAGACGACCTTCAGCCGCATCAAGCTACTCGTGGTCGCTTCCGCCTCCGAGCCGCCGAAGGCCAGAGCGTGCTGTTTCGATTGGGCCGAAACGCGCATCCCGAGAACGATGTCGTACGACGCGGTAAACCCGTTGCCTTCATTGGCGCTGTCGTTGCACGCGGCGACGATGCCGTCCTTTTGGGCGCTGTTCAGAAACTCCGTGTCGGTCTGGACCGGATGGACGCCGGCGACGGATTTGGGCAGGTCTCCCCCCCATAGTTTAACGGCTATGGCCCAAACCATGCTGTCGCCGCGCCCCAGCCTGCCAAAGTCGGCCAGCACGATATAGCCTCGCTTCATCTTCACGCGGTAGGACGTGGCGAACGTCAGGTCTCCGTCGCGGACTTCAGTCCACTTGCCATCCTCCCAGTCGACGAAGACTTGCGACGGTTCGTCGTTGGGCAGCGCGGCGTCTTGTTCGGTGGAATAGACCTGCTCGAGATGGACCTCTTCGAATTTCGGCTTCGCATTAGCGTGCCCGGCCATGCAGACGGCCAGCACCGCCGCGGCCAGCGCGGTCTTTACGAACAATTTTGGCATTTGCTCCTCCGACGCCCTCGGCAAGCGGAGGCTAGGCGCGCGCGGGGCGCCGGTCTTGGACGCACGCGACAAGGCTTGGCCTGAAGCGAACAAATCGGCTCGACCTCAACCCGCGTGAAAGGTACCCTCCTTGCTACTGAGAAGCGGCGTCGACGGGAGGATCCCCGTGCAAACTCAGGCCAGCGACTTCAGTCCGATCCGGTTTTCTAGCAACGACCTGCCAGAGCGGGATCGCGTTCCCGTGTGGCGGGAATTCTTCGGACGCTGGATGTTCCACACGGAGATCGAGCCCGCAGCCGACGCGCCGTTTCATGCCGATATCACCGTGCGCAGTGCCCCCGGCCTCTCCGTCACCTCATCGTCTCTGTCACAGGTTCGCCTCACGCGAACCCCCACGCTCGTCGCCGACGGCAACGACGATCTCGTCCTCTTCGTGATGACGTCTCCCGGTGCGGTCGTCCAATGTGGACGTGAGACGGCTTACAACGCGGGCGAGGCCGTGGTGATGACGGCGGCGGAAACCAGCACCTGCGTCGCGCGCGGGCCCGCACGCTACCGCTGTCTCCACGTCCAGCCGGGCGTGCTGGCAAAGCTGGTGCCGGACCTCGACGATGTGCTGGTGCGGCGGATCGTGCCGCCGACCGAGGCCCTGCAGTATCTATTGAGCTACATTCGCTTCCTCGAGGAGCAACAGGCTTGCGCCGATCCCGAACTCGCGCGGGCCACGGCGCTGCACATGCGCGATCTCTTGGCTCTGGCACTCGGCGCCTCGCGCGATGCCGTCTTCATCGCCGAAGGCCGCGGTTTGCGCGCAGCCCGCCTACAGGCGATGAGGCGCTATGTCGCCGACAATCTGAGCGACGGGAATTTGACGGTGAGCGCCGTGGCCGCGCGCCATCGCGTGACGCCACGCTACGTGCAGCGCTTGTTCGAAAGCGAGGGGACGACGTTCTCGGAGTTTGTCCTTGAGCTGCGCCTTACGCGCGTGCATCGCATGCTCGCCGATCCGCGTTACGCGGGCTGGACCGTCAGCGCCATCGCATTGGAGACAGGGTTCGGTGACGTGTCCTACTTCAACCGGCGCTTCCGCCGCCGCTTCGGGGCATCGCCCACGCAATTTCGGGCTTGAGCGCGACGACTACTGGGTCTCGGCCTTGGCCCAGGTCTCATCCGGCGCGAAGGCCTCGATCTCGCCCGCCAGCTCCCCGGTGTCGGGCCCGAGATCCTTCTGCAGCACGACGCCGTCATGGTTGACCATGAAGGTCATGATGCCGGAATTGCCATACTCGGCCGGATAGGCGAGGAGGCCGAACCCGCCGATCATCCGCCCGTCCACCACATAGTCGAAGGCGCCGCCCTCGGCGCCGCCGCCTTGCCCCTTCAAGATCCGATAATAGTACCCGTGATAAGGCGCGGGCGTGCCGCCGGCCGGGGGCGCTAGCCTTCCTCCGAGCCTCGGCGAACAGCGCGCCGAGCGGGCTCTGCGCATCGCCTTCCGCGCTCGGCCAATAGAGACCGTCCTTGGCGCCGGGGCTGCTCACGATGCGCTGCGCGTAAGCCGGAGGACGGCGCCCGTCCACGTCGAGCGCGGCGTAGTCGTTCTGCGCGGCGACATAGGCCAGGCTCGCCTGAATGGCCGACAGCTCGTTGCGCCCGATGCGCCTTAAGAGAATTTCCTCGTGACCCGCCCCGGTATCGAACTCCCATTTGCCGTCCCTTTCGACGATCGGAATCGGGAAGGGCCAATCGTCCGCACCGAGAACGAGAATGGTCGTGTCCTTTCCTTCCGGCTCGAGGACATGCTTCTCGTCGTAGGCCGCGACGAAGCTGTCGCGCGCGTTCGTGTCGGCGACGGGATCGCCGGAGCTGATCACCTCCTCGCCCTCGGGCCCGAGGATGTCGAGCAGCTTTGCCTTGTCGCCCTCCTTCGCCGCGCCGATCAGGGCCGTGACCGCGGCCTCGGGGGTCTCGAACGCCTCCTGGGCGAAAGCGGGCGCGCACACGAGCAGCAGCGCGGCCGTTGCGAGACACCGGCCTAACATTGGCACCAGCCGCAATCTCTGAACCATCACTCGACCTCTAAGCTCCGCGCACGAAAACCTAACGCCGGCGTCCGCCGCCGCCGCCTCTATGTCCGCCGCCGCCGCCTCTGTGTGCGCCGCCGCCTCTGGAGGACAGTTGCTTGGCGCTGCGATTGCCGACGCTCGACCTGCCGCGATTCGAAAAGTCCTTGGCCTTGCCGCCATCGCGCTTGTCGAAGGCGTTGCCAGACGGACGCTTGGCCTGCGGCTTCTTGATGTCGGGCTTCTTGATGTCCGGTCTCTTGATGTCCGGCGTCTTGGCGGCCAGGTTGGGCTTCTTGTCGGCGAGATTGGGCTTCTTGGCGATGTCGGGTTTCTTGATGTCGGGCTTTCTCTCCGCGAGCGCCCCGCCGCCAGGCTTCTTATCCTTGAGCGCGCCTTCCAACTGGCCGGCCGTCGGCCGCTTGCCGCCGAGATCGGGCTTCTTGTCTCCCAGCGCGCCGCCGCCGGGGCGCTTGTCGCCGAGGCCTGCTTCCAGATCGCCGACGGTCGGCCGCTTGTCTCCCGGTCTGTCGAGACCGTCGCCGCGGCCGCGGAAATCTTTCGTCTTGTCGGCGAAATCGCCCTTGGAGAAGTCGCTCTTGGAGAATTTATTGCGGACGTCCGCGTTGTCGTAGTTCACGCGCGGCGGTGATAGGAGTTGTGCTGCCAGTTGTTGACGTTGACGTTCTTGTTATTGATGTTGACGTTGCGATCGACGTTGACGTGGATGTTGTCGCCGCGCCAATCGAAGCCGTCGCCCCAGATGGCGTTGCCGATGGCGTAGCCCGCGCCCCACGCAAGACCCGTCGCCAGCGCGCCGCCGACGATGTAGCCGGGCCGCGGCGCGAAGTAGTAAGGCGGATAGTCCGGATACGGCCAGCTGCCATAGACCACCGACGGCTGGTAGTACGGAACGTAGACGGTCTCGGGCGAGGCCGGCTCGATGACGATGACCTGTTGCGGCGCCGGCTGCGCGCTCGCCGGGGCATCGGAACTGGCCGGCGGCTGGGTGACGTTCACCGCCTGCGTGACCGTCACCGTCTGCTGGTCGTTGGACTCGAGCTTGCCGTTCTCATGGGCGAGCGCGCGCAAACGCTGCACGGCGCCCATCACGTCCGCTTGCTGCGCAAGCACGGCGTCGCCGAGTTGCGAGGTCCAATCGAGATCCTTGTTCATCATCTCGAGGACGTCGGGGACCTCGACCAGCGCCTTGATGCTGTCGTCCCAATCTTCCTTGGCCAAGGCCTCGTCGAGCGCGTCGCCCTTCAGCTCTTTGTTCTTCTCCAGCCAGCGTTCCGCCTGCACCACTTCGAGCGGATAGGTGGAGGCGATGAGGACTTGAGCGAGCAGCGGGTCCGCATAAAGCGCAATGGGGGCGACGAGCTGGTCAAGCTGCGCTTCGTCGAGAAGCGCCTGCCCGGATTGTTGATCCGGTTGCGCGGCCTGATCCGGCGCGGCCTGTTCGGAAGGCGCTTGCGCATCCTCCGGCCCTGCAGGGGCCTCCTGCGCCAGGGACGAACCCAGCATTGCCAGCAAAAGGGCAATGCCCGTAAAAGCTGCAAGACCGCGCATTTCGCTTCTTTTACACCCGCCGCGTTGGAGGAAGACTAGCCGCCTCCCGTGGCTTCGTCCATCGACTCGGCGCCGGCCGTCCCGCGAGCCCGCCCGTCTAGCGCCGCCCCAGCAGCAGCTTGCGGATCATATCCGGGCCCACCGCGCGCTCGAACTCCTTGAACGCGAAATACGGCATCAGCGCCACGCAGAAGATAAACCACAGCGCCATGGTGCCGAAGACGCTGCCGCCGAGCGCCGGCATGCTGGCCAAGAAGCCGTGCCCGCCGATCAAGCCGAACAGCATCATCTCGAGAACGTAAGCGACCAACAAAAGCGTGGTGAAAGCCACTGTCTTGTAGACGATGGGATAGACAAGCGGTTTCTCTTTCAGCCGTTCGGCGAAGCGGAAATGCTCGGCCACGATCATGATCTTGCCCAAGCCTATCGCGTTGAGCGTGGCGAGCCCATAAAAGGCGAAGCCACATTGTGCTCCGACAGCACGATCCACTCGTGCAGGAGGAGGACCGTGAACACCACCCAAAGATAGACAAAGGCGCCGGCGAACTTTTTGAGCTCCGCCATCGCCCGCTCCTTGAAGGTCAGCTTGGGCGGGGCCGTCTCGCCCTTGAGCGCCTGGACGAGCGCATGAACGTCTCCGCGTTCGGGCTCGATGGCTTCTGGCTCGACGACTTCTGGCTCGATGGTGTCGGGCGCGATGAATTCGGGCGCGATGATCTCCGGCTCGATCCTCTCGGGCGTCGCCTCGGAGGACACGAAATCGAACATCGCGTCGGCCGGCTGGCCGTCGATCCCGGCGGGCTCTGGCATCTCGGCATCGGCCTCAGGCGCCAGAAAGACAGGGGACTCGTCTTCG
>NZ_LPWD01000079.1 GCF_001723295.1 Methyloceanibacter marginalis | reverse complement strand
CCCAGCTTCCAAGCTGAAGCGTGCCTTCATAGATCGGGACGCCGTCGGCGCGCTTGGTCACGCGGTTGATGACGCCGCCACCACCACCGCGGCCAAAGATCATCGCATTGGGGCCTTTGAGCACCTCAATCGTCTGAACATTGTAGAGGTCGCGGAAGGTCTCGATGTCATCGCGCACGCCGTCGACAAAGAAATCGGCCGTCGTCTCCTGACCGCGGAACGTCAGTTGATCGCGATGTCCCTCACCCTGCTGGACGGCGATGCCCGGGACGTAGAGCAGCGCCTGGCCGAGCGTATTGGCGCCCTGATCCTCGGCGAGCTCCTCCGGAATGATCGACACCGATCCCGGGATATTCATGATCAGGGTGTTCGTCTTGGTCGCAGAGGACGTGCCCGCGGCGTAGTAGCCATCGACACCGGACGAGCCGCGATTGAGCGTGCTGCCGTCTACGGGCAGATCGAAGATCGCCTCTTCAATGGCTTCCTGCGAGGCAAAGCCGCCATCTGTGGTTGCCGCCGACGGCCCCGGTGGAACGCTGGCGGTGCTCCGCGGCACAGGGCGCGGTCTTGGCGTGGGGTCAGGCTTAGGCTCGGCCGTGGCGACCGGCGGCGCAGGTTCGACGTCCGGCTCCTGTTCGACGATGACCGGCGGGACGGAGCTATTCGTGGACGGCGTTGCCTCAGCGTTCCCGTCCGCCGGTGCATTGGGCGAGCCCTCGGTATCTTCTTCAGGATCGGGGCCATTTGCTCCGGTGACCGCTTGAGTGCCACCATTTGCTTCCGCCTGGGGGCTCGCGGCTTTCTCCTCCGCCACGCCTTTATTCTCCTGCGCTCGGACCATATCGCCCGTAAACAAGATGAACGCCGCGGAGGCGGAAAGGGCCAACAGCCTTGATCTGGAGGCAGAAAGACAGCTTGAGAAGCGCGCTGGCCTCTTGGCCGCGACATCGATGACACGGAACTCCATAATTCCCCCTCGGTCTGACTGTCCGGGGCACGCGTTCCATCTCGCGCGAAACTGCGGCCCCGCCCCCCGCGCAGGTTGGGCGCCACAATAGCCCCAACGCAACGATGCATTGAGTGAAAGTTGTTCAGGTTAATATATGAGCACCATTCAGGTATGGGCCGCGCAAAGCCTGCTTAGCACTGGCGACGCATGCGGTTGTATACGCCTTCCAGCCGCGCGCATTTGCAGCCGCAAAAGGGTTCAGGCCGTCAGCGAACCACGATTGGTTAAGCGACCTTCGCTCCGTCAAGAGTGCGCCTGAGGAAGCAGTCGGTGGAGTGACGCTCCGCGGCCTCCTGGTGGCTCATCCTTGGCACCACAAGCAGGTGGCAGGTTCGAGTCCTGCCGGCCGCTCGAAGGGCCTTCGTGGGCCGCGAGAGTTGCTGGTCGTGCCAATTCCGCAACATCTTGCTTAAAACCACGGCGAAAGGCATACAAAAGACCCTCAGAAAGTTGTCCCAGGCGGGTCTCGGGAGTAACATCGCGCCAGCGCGAATTGCGAGTTTCATGGAATGATTGCAACACTGAGGACAGGCTTTGGCTTCCGTATCGCGTTCGCGATGGCGGTTTTCGCTGCGTTTGCCCTGATCGCTCCGCCCATGGCTGTCGCCTTTGCGCCTGCCGAACGCGCTGCTCATTGTTTGACGCATAGTAATCACCCAGTCGCGAGTGAGCACACTCCCGCGTCTGCTGCTGTCAAACACGAGCATGGCCCCGGCAATCTCGGCCAAGCGAAGCACTCCCACGAGGGCGATGAGCATCCCTCCCAGTGCTGTGGTCTGTTCTGCGTGACGGCGATCGCTCTAGCGATTGACCGACTGCAAAATCCGCAATTGGACGATGCCCAGCTGGCACTCCCGGTGGTCGACGACCTCTACGGGCGTTTGGCCGAGTTGCCCTTCCGACCACCAATCTCTTTTCTGTCGTTTTGAGCCTGGATAGGCGGGTCGATTCCCGCCCCTAAGCCGTTCACGACAGGTGAGGTCTAATCCGTGTTTGTCATTCTCCGTGGCCGCGCGCTTGCGTGGCGACGACGGCCGGCATTTCCGAGATGCTCGTCGTCGGCATGGCTGGTTTGCTTTGGTGCACTGCTGGGCCAGACCTGCGGGGCGCTACCACCAATCCCGTTCGTAGGGCCTGATCCTGCGAATCCAGACGCCCCTGCGCCACCCGCCAGCTACGGGTCTGTCATTTCGCACTATTCCAGCCTGCGCCCCGCAAAACCTGGCGCGTGGCTTGAGCAAAATCAGCGTGCCGCATCGCAAGGCGGAATGTCCGGAATGCACATGCACGGGATGGAGATGCCCGAAACGGAGATGCCCGCAATGGATCATGGCGGGCATCAAGGCCACCAACCGTAGGACGCGCCATGAAACTCCTTTCCGCTACTGAATTGCGTTCCAATGTGACCACGGCGCTTCGAGCGGGGCTTTTGGCAGGATTCGCGGCCCTTCTTGCCGGGTGCCGCACATTCTCTCCCGACGGTGGCATGAGCCCCGTGGTCGGCTTCATTGGCCAGGCGCTCAATAAGGATGTTGTTGCTGTCCGGTCGCCCGAGGATGACCTTTGGGCGCGCGGAGCGGTCGAAAGCTTGTTGAAGAGGCCATTGACCGCGGACGCGGCAGTGCAAGTGGCATTGCTCAGCAATCGTGGCCTTCAGGCTGACTACAATGAACTCGGGATCTCCGAGGCGGTCATGATCGCAAACAGTCGGCCTCCGGTCCCTACGTTTTCAATTAGTAATGTTTCGACGCCACTCGAGCTCGACATCGAGCGTCAAATCGTTGTGGCCATTCTTGGTCTGATCACTCAACCCGCACGGACGAAGATCGCGGCAGACCGCTTTACACAGGCGCAGCTGAAAGCGGCCTGGGCAACGCTGCGGGTGGCGGCCGAGGCGCGCCGCGCTTACTACCGTGCCGTTGCCGCCCGCGAGACCGTATCCGCCCTAACGCGGTTCAAAGAAGCGGCTGAGGCGACCGCCAAGCTTGCGAAGCAACTCGGCGAAACCGGCGCCCTCAACGAACTCGATCAAGCGCGTCAGCAGGTCTTCTACGCAGACCTCACCGCGCAAGTCGCGACGGCGCAGAGGCAAGCCATGGTCGAGCGCGAACAGCTGGTTCGCGTGATGGGGCTATGGGGCTACGACCTCAATTTCACGCTGCCGGCAGCTCTGCCGAGGTTGCCGGGCAAGCCTCGAACACTGAGTAGAGTGGAGCAGGAGGCGATGGACCGTCGTGTCGATCTCCAGATCGCGCTCTTCGAAGTAGAAGCACTTGCGAAGTCCTTCGGCCTGACACGCAAAACGCGGTTCATCAACGTGCTCGACGCATCCGGAATTTCCAAGACGCAGAAGGACAAGGGTGACGGGCCGAGTGTCGATGGCGGCGGATTCTCCATCGAGTTCCAAGTGCCAATCTTCGACTTCGGGCGTCCGCGCGTGCGTCAGGCTGAGCAACGCTACATGCAGGCCGTCAACCTGCTTGCTGAAAAAGCGGTCAATGCTCGCTCTGAGGCGCGAGAAGCCTACCGCTCTTACAGGGCGACCTATGACATAGCGGCCCATTTCCAGCGGGAGGTGCTCCCGTTGCGGCAGATCATCTTCGATCAGAGCAAGCTACAGGCAAACGCGATGCTTATCGATGTCTTTGCGTTGCTCACCGAGGCACGCGAGCGAATTGCGGCGAACGTCAACAGTATCGATGCCAAACGAAACTTCTGGCTGGCCTACACCGAGCTCGGTGCATCCGTTCTTGGCGGAGGCAACGCAAGTCCCGAATTCGGGGGAATGGTAGCCGCCGATGCCGGCGCCGCGCAGGAGAACTAGAGGAAAGGACGACCCATGCTATCTCGACGAAACTTTATCGCGGGCTCTGCAGGACTCATAAGCGCGGCAGCGGTCAGCGGGCGTGCACAGGCGGCCGCCATCCCCGAGGCGCCGACAATGGCGTCAACGGCCATGCAGCCGCCAATCCCGCCATCGCAGGGACAGGAGTATCAGCCGACCGTGACGCTCAACGGATGGACGCTTCCGTGGCGCATGAATGGCGATTGGAAAGAGTTTCATCTCGTCGCCGAGCCGGTGGTGCGCGAGATAGCGCCAGGCATGAGGGCCAATTTGTGGGGCTACAACGGCCAGACTCCGGGCCCTACCATCGAGGGGGTAGAGGGCGACAAGGTCCGCATCTTCGTCACCAACAAACTGCCCGAAAAGACGACGGTGCATTGGCACGGCTTGCTGCTGCCGAACGGCATGGACGGCGTCGGCGGGCTGACCCAGCCGCACATCCCGGTGGGCAAGACCTTCGTTTACGAGTTCGTACTGAAGAACAGCGGCACTTTCATGTACCACCCCCACTCCGATGAGATGGTTCAAATGGCCATGGGCATGATGGGCATGTTCATCGTCCATCCCAAGAACCCGAACTTCCGGCGTGTCGATCGCGACTTCGTGTTCATCATGAGCGCCTACCAGTTCGATCCGGGTACGGCATTGCCGAAGGTTGCCGAGATGTTGGACTTCAACATCTGGACCTGGAACGCCCGTGTGTTTCCCGGAATCGATGTCCTTCCCGTGCGCCTCGGCGATCGGGTCAGGGTAAGGATGGCAAATCTCACCATGACCGCTCACCCGATCCACCTGCACGGGTATCATTTCGCGGTGAGCAGCACAGACGGCGGCTGGGTCCCTGAAAGCGCCCAGTGGCCGGAGACCACGATCGATGTGCCGGTCGGGGCCACTCGCGCGTTCGACGTCGTAGCCGACGCGCCCGGGGATTGGGCTTTCCACTGCCACAAGTCGCACCACACGATGAATGCAATGGGCCACAACGTGGTGAACCTCATCGGAGCACCGCAGCGCTCACTGACGAAAGCCGTGTCGAGTGTCGCGCCCGGCGTCATGGCGATGGGTACGGATGGCATGGGCATGATGGGTGAGATGCAGATGCCTCTACCCTTCAACACGCTCCCCATGATGACCGGGACCGGCCAGTTCGGCCCGATTGAGATGGGCGGCATGTTCACAGTCATGAAGGTCCGCGAGGGGCTTGCACCCAACGACTACAAGGATCCTGGCCCCTACAAGAATCCACCCGGAATGGTTGCCCATGAGGTGAATGTCGCGGAGGCGGGCGAGCCGCCGCGGCAACCCGATGCGAGCGAAGCGCCTGCGATGGACATGCCGGGGATGGATATGCCGGGCATGGGGCACGGTGGACACCAAGGCCACCACTAGATGCGGAACCAGCCATCGCATCGGCATCAAACCTACGCTCAATCTGAGAGGAAAAAGCGACATGCGCAAATTTGTTTTGACCAACCTCGTTCTTGGAGTTCTCGGCTTTACGGTCTTTTCGAGTGCGCCACTGACGGGCGCGGTCGCCCACCAGGCGCACCAGATGGCTTGCAACGAGACGGCTGTTAACGCGATGGACGCCGACATCCAGTCGATGCCCGACGGACAGGCCAAGCGGCCGCCACGAAGGAAATGGCAATGGCCAAAGAAATGATGGGCAAGAAGGACACGGAGTCCTGTGGTGCTCACATGCAGAAGGCGATGGAGGCCCTGGACGAATAGTCGAGTCCGCAGTCGACCTCGTGAGGACAAAATATGTCTGACTCAGTAAGCGCCACGGTCAAGAGATCCTGGCTGATCCCGTTTTGGGTGGGCAGCGCGCTACTAGCCGTCATTGGCGTGAGCGTATTGGGACTCTATTGGGGCGTCTATAACGTCGCAGCGGATGTGCCGCACACCCAACCGGTGTTTCGCCTTCTTGAGGCGGTTCGGGACCGGTCCATTGCTGTCCGCGCAGCAGACATCGTAGTTCCGAGCGATCTCTCTGATCCCGAACGCATCGCTGCAGGTGCTGGGCAATACGCGGAGATGTGCAGCTCTTGCCATCTTGCTCCTGGCATGAAGCGGACGGAGATCAGCCGGGGCCTTTATCCCAGGGCTCCAGAACTACGTCGCGGAAGTCGCGTAACGGCCGCTGAGGATTTCTGGATAATCAAGCATGGCATCAAGGCGACCGGGATGCCGGCCTGGGGCATTACGCACGACGATGAACTTGTTTGGGACGTCGTGGCCTTTCTACGGAAGCTGCCGGAGCTTTCGCCCGAGGAGTATCGGGCGATCGTTAGGACTGCGCCGAAAAACCACGACGCAATGATGAAGGAGATGGAGAGCGGCGATGGCCACGGAAGCCATCAGGACTGACCAGTCGGTTCAGTACAAAGAGTGAAGGTGACGGAGATGATGAAGCTTACACATATACGTTGGGTGATATTTTGGCTTGGTCTTGTGAAAGCTCTGATGACACACGAGGCTCATGCTGAGGAGATCACTTGCGCAGAAACAAAACTGCCGTTGGGCAGCAATGAAGAACTTTTGGCAATGCTGCCAAGACGGGCTGCAGTTTGCGTGCAAGAAGGGAAGCCGGCCCAGGCCGTTGCGCTGATGACGAGGCTGATAGGGAGCAAGCCAGGCGATGCCGTTGCTATCTCAATCGTGGCAGTGCTCAAGCCGCAATAGGAGAGATGGCTCTTGCCTTAAGTGATTACACGACCGCCATTCACCTGAAGCCGGATCTCGTCGAAGCGTGGTACAATCGTGGCACACTTTACACCCGTCTTCGCCGCTATGAGACCGCGGCCAGCGACTTTGCGGAAGCAATTAAACTAAAACCGAACTTCGCGCTTGCGTATTGCAATCGTGGCTTCGCCTTTTCTCAGCTCGGTGAATACGATCGAGCCCTCGCCGACTACTCTGCTGGCCTCGAGCACGATGGTGGATCCAACATCTGCTATCTGAATCGCGGCACTTTGTTCCTAATGTTTGGCGAATATGAGAAGGCTATAACGGACTTCACGCAGGCGATCGACGACAAGCCAACGGCCGCGATCGCTTTGAGTCGACGCGGCCAAGCCCACGAAGCCCTTGAGCATCGCAGTCAAGCTTTGGACGACTATCGTGCGGCCCTTGAGTCCTATCCGAATTTTCAAAGTGCCCGGGAGGGTTTTGCCCGCATCACAGCTCAACCACAACAAGCGGAAGAGAACCCATGAGACGGAGAATCTCAGAGCTGGCCTCGAAGGTTCGGACCAGGGTGCGCCGCGACGGCATCTACGTGGCCTCGCGGTATTATGTCGGGGCACTGGTTCACGGCGTACATTATCTCGTCTATGACCGCCGGTGGGATGAGTTTGATTCATGTCGGACGAGCGGTGCGGTCACGCCCGCGGCTTCTGAGCTCATCGGAGAGATAGGACCGCTAGAGAAAGCTCGCTATCAGGCGATGGCGCGGCTGCCTCTGATCTGGTCAATCAAGGCGCTCGACATTAGCCTTCTAAGTTCGGGTTTATTGATTATGGCTCTGGGAGGGGGCGGTTGTTGCTGACGGCAGCTCGCTTCCCGTTTCGGGAGGTGATTGGTATCGAATTCTCTCGGGTACTACATCGGCAAGCTTGCGACAATATCCGAAATCACCCAAGAGAGCATCTGGCGTGCACCGAAATCGCCTCGTTCCACACCAATGCACTTGAGTTCGACTTTCCTGAGGGCGATTGGGTAGCCTTCTTCTTCAATCCGTTTCCCGAGGATGTTTTGTATCGTGTGGCCCAACGTATAGTAGACAGCGCTAGGGTCTCGAAAGGAAGGATTTACGTCGTGTTCGCGAATAGCGATCGACTTCCTATCTTCCGCAAGATCCCAGAGCTCAAGCGAATCTATCCGCGGGGACCGCATGCCATGCTGCTGAGAGCACTGGCTCCCGTGCCGTTCGACTTCTTCGTCGTGGAGACGGAAGAGGCGCAGCCGTCGTACGCTTGACCAAACGGCCGATGCATCGAGTTCGGGCGTTGCATTTTGGAGAAACGCATGTTGGACCATTCTGTGCATTTGCCCGAGCGCACTGCGGCAAACGAGCGAGCGCTCAAGATTTCTGGCTGGCTTACCGGCGTCTACTTCTTGATTGAACTAGGTATAGGGATCTACACCGGCTCTGTCGCAGTCACCTCGGATGCATTCCACACGTTCTCGGCCGTCGGCGGAGTAGTGCTGGCCTTCGTGGCCTCGAGAATAGCGCGCCGTCCCGCAAGCCTTAATCGCACGTTCGGAAACTTCCGCGCGGAAATCATCGGCGCGCTGCTAAATGGTGTTTTCCTCGCTGGCATGGCTGTGCTGGTGTTAGTCATGGGAGCGATGCGACTAAGGTCTCCGATCGATCTTCCAACAACCCCATTGTTGGTGGCTGCGGGCGGCGGGCTGCTGACCGAAATAATTGCGATACGGCTGCTTTACACTGGACAAAAGGGCGACCTCAATCTGCGGGGAGCCTTCTGGCACGTGATGCAGACATTCATTGGCAGCATTTTGATCCTCATCACCGCCGCCGTGATCTACTTTACCGGCTTCCTCGCCATTGACCCCATTCTTGGCATGGCGTTCGGTCTAGTCCTGCTGGCAGCGTCATGGGGCATTATCCGGGACGCGCTATCTATCCTTATGGAAGGCGCGCCTAAATCCATCGATCTCAATGAGGTTGCTGACGCCCTCCGTCAACTACCTGACGCCCGCAATGTCCATCACATGCATGCGTGGAGTTTGACATCGGGCAAGAACGTCTTTTCTGCGCACATCGAGACTGACAGCCCGGAGAGCGGGGCGATGCTCCTAGAGCAGGGGCACCGTTTGCTACGCGATCGATTCGGATTCTATTTTTCGACCATCCAAGTCGAGACGGTTTGCCTGGACGAGGACCACGCGCGCGAACTCGATATTTCGTCAGTGTTGCGAAGGCCATTATCCGATTAGTCCGGAGTGGACGGCCAATGGGAGGTGCCCCTCTGCGTGGCGAGTGGATTAAAATTGACTGGGAGGTGGAGATGTTTTTCGCTGCAATATTGGCGGTATCGGTCGTCCTAGTGACTTTCATATTTGATTACTTGGTTCTGCGCTTGCTCTCTGGAAACATGGCGCTCATTGCGATGACCACTGGGAGTCGGATTATGAGCATCGGGACGTCTCTGCCCATGGCAGCCTTGCGCCCAACCGCGTGACCAAGCAGACCGTCTAGGCTGCTGAGGCGGTAAGACTGGCAACATCCACTCCCCATCCCAAACCAACTGGGGGATTGATCATATGCAAGCCAAAGACATTATGACAACGGACGTCGTCACAGTGGATCGGGAAATGGATGTCACGTCGATAGCCAGAATCCTGCTTAACCACCGTATTAGCGCGGTTCTGGTTGTTGATGAGCATGGCCACGTTCTGGGTGTCGTCAGCGAAAGTGATCTTATGCGGCGTTCAGGACGTGACCCTGGGCGAAGTTGGTGGCTATCTCTGGTAGCGGATCAAAAAATGAAACTCCTGCATAGAGAAGGCGCGCGTGCAAAAGATATCATGACGCATGACGTCATCTATACCGCCAAAGAGGCGTCTCTGTCAGAGGTCGCCCGTGTCCTGGAGTCAAACCACGTAAAGCGCTTACCCGTCATCGAGGGGGGGCGATTGGTGGGCATCGTGAGCCGAGCGGACGTGCTGCAAGGTCTGGCAGCCTCGGGTCGGGAGGATGAACCGACGATTGAAGATTGGGACATTCGTGCGGGAATTATCGAGTTGATGAGACGACGGGGAGGCGTGTCGATGCAGTCAGTAAATGTCATTGTTTTGCACCGGGAGGTTTTCCTATGGGGGATCGTCGAGGATAATGAGGACAGGGCTGCTATAAGCGGCGCAGCGGAAGGGCTTGTGGGGGTTGGCAAGGTTCACAACTTTCTCAACACGCTTTTCGAAGTCGCACGCGGCGTGTCTAACTGATGCAACAGCCTCGGCCTGGTAACTCTCTCGGCGTGCTGGAAAAGCTCTCCGAAGCAAGGTAGCTCGACCATGACCATGCTACCCGAACTCGACCCCGTCACTCATGCACGGCGGGCGTGACCTGCCGACTGGAGTCTTGCCTGCATCGTCCGGGTTACGTCTAAAGGAAGAACCCGCCGGCGGCTCAACCTTCTCAATAAATCGTTGCGACTTGCCGAGGAACCTGCGTTGGAGGAGTTGCTCTATGTGGGGCTATGGCCACGGTTGGGTGATGGTATGGGCGTCGGCTTTTTATTCTGGCTTGTAATCCTCGCTGTGATCATTGCCGGGCGCGATGTGGTTTATCCGTACTCAGCCACTTGCTAGTTTTCGGAGATCGCTAGGGCAGCGTTCTGCGGCCCTGAAAGAGCGTTAGCTGAACCTGAAGGAAGCAAGATATCACCGATTGAACGTGCAAAGCGAGCTTTGCGGGTTTGCAATGCCTGCGTCAGACTACGAAAACCGAGGCAAACCCGCCGCCAGGCGTTCTAAAATTCGTGGTCTGGCCTTGATAGAGGCGCGCCGCCACAAGAAGCACCTGCGCGTCATAGGTATAGAGTCGGACATCCATCTTGAGCGCCTGGTGCACACCGTCTGCCGCGACCATACGCTGACTCGGCCGGACCAAAGTCTGCGCCACGTAACCTCCGCGCATGATTTCTGTCCATACGCCACGCGTTACCTTAGCGCCGCGGTAGACTGCCTTGCCGCCGTGGCCACCCGTAGGCTTGAAGAACAAATCCTTGCGTGACTTCCACAGGGTATCCGCGTTATCGGGATCAACCAGAACGGTACACGGAATGGCCTCAAGTTGTTTGCGAAGCTCCGGCTCCACGCCCCAGGCCTCGAGAACCGATGGGTCCGAAAGAAGTGAAAGGTTGCGCTTGTCGGCGAGCAGGGCGTGGTTGTGCGGATTCGGCGTGACGACGACGGCTCCATCCCGATAGGCCTCGCGCAGAGCCTTGTGCTCCAACTGCTCGAACGCGAAATCGGTGACACGATTATACACGAGGTCGATAGTCTCCCCGTCGAGCTTTAGCCGGCCGCCCTCATAGCGAAGATCGCTGGCGTCCGCGATGACGGCATTGACGTCACGCTCGGACAGAACATGCCGCGCGAGCACAAGTTCTGGATAAAGATATTGTTCTTTGGGACTGTCGTCGACGATGGCCACACGGCGGGCCGCGCCGTCCCCCCCGCTGGCGCTCCCACTCTTGCTGGAACATGCGGAATGCCGCGTCCTCAAAGCTGTGCGCACCCGGCATAAGGGGCGGCGCCAGCTCTGCACAGCAAGCGCGCTGCGCCCGTGCAAGCAGGGCGTTGAGAAACGCTCCGCCAGCGTTCGTATTGGCCTCTATCAGCCTCGGACCGTCTTCACCGAGATGGAAGTCGTAACCCATCAGCGCGCCGAACGGACCATGATCCGTCTGGGCTATTTCGGGCGCCCAAGACAGAACGGCCGTCTGGTATGCCGCGATCCGGGATGTCGCCTCCACAGCCGCTACGACTTCTTGCATCTCCGCGACTGCGTTGGCCGGAAGAAAAACCGGCACGTTCGAGAACAAGTGGGTTCTCGGGTGGATGAACGTCTCACAGAACTCCGTGTCGCGTGCCTCACGCTCCAGTGCCTCGCACAGCGACGCGCGGTCGAGCGTGATGCAAAAGCAGGACTGATTTAGATGGTCCGAGATGGATTGCGGCCGATCGGAGGAAACGGGAGCTGGAGTATTCACTAACCTTCGCGCGCCTCGTGACGAAACGCATTCTCCATGACTCCGCTGAGAATAGCACCCCTGCAAGATTCCTCTAGTCCGCGGGTCGTCTGCGGCTCCGGAGGTATGTGTATCGTCGAAAACCCCCATCCGCTGGAAATTTAGCCGTGCGACTTTCCCACTTTCCCCTGCTATGGGGAAATTATTCCCTGTTAGCTCGATAAAATTCCCTGTTCCGATGCATAGGGAATTTGGGGGTAAGTAGCTGACTTATAGTCTGAAAACCCGATCTGTTCCCGCTTTCGTGGGGTAGATCGGCGAAATTTCCCTGTATTTTCCCGCAGATCAGGGAATTTGACTGCTGAGACACGTTCGCCGCAGCCTCCCAGCACAGCCAGCCAGTCGCGAGTTTTCTGGCTCTCTCCTGACACTCAGCAAACGGCCCCAAGGAAGCGCGGAATTGCGCCACTAGTTGACGGTGAGTTTGCTTCCAGAGAGCAGAGAGACTCGCGTTTGAGCGGATAGTAGGGGCCCTCTGTCGCTTTTTCTCAAATGGCCAGTTTTGGGGGTCACACTTTCGGATTAGCCGATGCTCCCACGCTGAAAAAAACGGATAATCTCTGACTGATGGCCAAACAATCCAAGCGCCCCTGGCTGTGGTTCGTTGGTTTGTGGCTCGCCGGCGTGCTCACCGTTGCTGCCGTCTCCTACGCCATCCGCCTCCTCATCTTCGGCTTTAGCTAGCCATAGTCCCACCTTCGCAGCACGCTTGTCCCCCGCGTCCTTTTCAACGCACCTCCCGGCATCGCGGCCTAGTCGAGTTCCGCTGATGGCACCAGAGGTGCCGGCTGATCGGTTTCACGTCGGCTTCTGACCCAAGCGGACATGCTCAGACCCGCAGCGCGCGTCCCGTGAAGCCGGCGCCGAAGTAATAATTGAAGAGTTGCGTCTCCGAGTCGTTCCAGCCGAATTGGATGTATCCACTGATACCGGCATCGTTGGTGGGTTGCGGATCGCGATACCAGAGGAGCTGCGACGCCACGAGGTACGCGCCTTCGGCGCCGTCCTCCGTGATGAGACCGTCATCGGTCGACAAGGTCCCTGTCTGCCGCCAGCCGCCGACGGACAGGAACCCCGGCTTCTGCTCCGAGCCGAGCGTCCAATTCGTGCCCGTCTCCGCAATATGGAAGTAGTAGCCGTTGAACTCAGGGCCCGTCAGCCCGGTGCTACGCCACGTGCCTTGTTGCCATCGTATACGCCATACGAGACATAGAACTGCTCGCCGGGAACCCACGTGGTCGTGACGCCATAGACCGTGTCGTAAAAGGAGCCAATGGATTGGTAGAGAGTCGGCAGAACGAAGATAGGTGCATAAAGAAGGCTGCTGACCGCGCTGATCGTACGGTTCTTATAAGGACTCGCGGCTGGGCGCACGATGTCCTGAAAGTCTATCGACGGGTTCGATTTGCCGATGCGCACGATGAGACGCTCATCGAACAACTCTTGCCGCCACCATGCTTCGAGCAACTCCGAACGATTTAAAGGTTCGTCATTCACGATCCCGATATATCCCAGCACGGAACCCGCGTCGGTATTGGTCGCTTGGTTGTTGAGCTGGAGGAAGTCGACGCCGATCGAACTTCCCTTCAGACCAGCGAAGCGTTCGAGATCGACGTACAGGTCGACGATAAGCGCGCCATTATACGTGAAGCCGGGGTTGATTCCCCCGGCCACCAGATCGTTGAGCCCCCCGATCCAAACGCCGCCCAGACGCAGGCCGTTATTATTGACGCCGAGTTGCCTACCGAGCCAGCCCGTGCCCGTCACCGCGCTGGTAGCCGCGGGATTTGAGCTGATGCCGATTTCCTCGATCTGAGCGTTGGACGTCACATTGTCTTGCGCGTCGCTCGATGCGTGGTGACGGGCATCTTCTGTTTTGCCGGGGAAAGAGAAGGCGACGCATCCCCAGAGCGCAGCCAACATGGCCGTGGCGACTTTGCCTGTCGGCATCATCGTGCGCATCGCCGTCTCCCGAACTGCGCAAAGTATGGCCGTCGGGGACACGTTGATAACCTGTATTGCGCTCCCCTCCCCAGAATTCAGTCTAACTGAGCCATCGCGCAGACGAAGACTTAACCAAGGCGGTATTGAATTCAATGGTACACTCTTCAGTCTAAAGTCGGGCACTCTACGCAATGAAGGCGATGCACTTCCGCTCACAAGCGCCTCCGCCCGTCAACTGGAGCCGCCGGCGCTTTCTCATCGGAAGCTCTGCCGCCGGCATCACGCTCGCCCTCGTGCCACTTGTTGCGCATGCCGCGTTTGAGAAGGACGAAACCATGCCAGCCGCGCCGGGCTGGTCGGGCAACGGTGTTGGTCCCCCGCGATACCGGATAGACGGCTACGCCAAGGCCACCGGCGCGAAGCTCTATGCCAGGGATTTTCGTGCCGCCGACATGGCGGGTTGGCCGGACGAGACCGATCACGCAATGCTGTTGCTGGCCTCCGACGCCACCCATCGCTTCGTGGGGATGGACCTGGCCATTCTCGCCAATGACCTGCAACCCGACAAGGTGGTGACGGCAGAGGACCTCAAGGCCTCCCGGATCCGCGCCAAGGGCTACTTCACGGAAGATTTGATGTGCCCGAAGGGCAAAACGCCGGACTATCTCGGCCAGCCGGTCGCCCTGCTCATCTTTCGCGGGTTGGAAAAGTTCGTGACCGCGCGGCAAATCCTGCGCGGGGCCAACGGTGTGATTGTCTTCGGCGAGGAAACGGGCGCAGTCGCCAAGCCGCCCTACGGTGCGAATCGCTTCACCCGCATCGGCGGATCCGACCCGTCCGCCCCGGATGTGTATTCCCCCGCTCGGGACGGCTGGGTCGTACCGCCGCGTTTCCGTCGCGGACAATACCCCTCCTGGCCTGAAGCCGATCCCGCCGCCACGCGGCGCGCCGAGGCCTATGGCCGTGACATTCGCGCGACGCTCGACAATGGGCGGGCGGGACGGGTGTTAAAACAGCACTTCCAAACCCAATCGGCCGATCACTTCTTTATGGAGCCCGAAAGCGGTCTAGCTTGGCACGATGCCGCCAACGATCGCCTATCGTTGATGCTCGGTGTGCAGTCACCGGCGGACACGCTTAGAGCAATCGCCGACATGTTGTCCGACGCCGAGTCGCCATACGCCATCAAGGAGCTGGAAGGCCATTTCGCCTATTTTGGGGGTGCGTTTGGCGGCAAGGACATGCCTTTGTTACCGAACTACGTGGCGTTGGCAGGGTTGTTCGCCGATGGGCGCCCGGTGCGGCTTGCGCTCGATCGTTTCGAGTCAATTTCAGCTCGGCATGAAGCGCCACGCCGTGACGATCGAAAGCCAACTGGGCGTCGACCCGAGACCGGGGCGTTCACGGCATTCGTTTGCGATCTTTCACTCAACGGGGGCGGCACCGCGAACTACTCGGCGAGCGTTGCCGACGCAGCAGCGATATCGTCGGCTTCCATGTACTACGTTCCCAAGAGCGACGTCAGTACCATCGCCACGCATTCCCACGGCGTGACGGCAGGATCGATGCGCGGCTACGGTGGGCTGCAGTCGATAACCGCCATGGAATGCCTGGTCGATGACGTGGCCGCGCAGTTGAACATGGATCCGATCGAACTGCGGCGGAAGAACGCCATGCGGACCGGCTACCGCAATCTGACCGGGGCGGTTCCGGTCGTCACGATACGCAGCGAGGCGCTTCTGGATCGGCTCGAGCAGTCGCCACTGTGGTCCAGGCGCGACCAAGATCGGCGCGCGTTCCAGGCGGCCAATCCCTACAAGGCCTACGGCGTCGGCGTTGCCTGTGCCATGTTCAAATACGGCACGGGCGAGGATGGGGCGCTTGCGGCTGTGTCATTCTCTGCCGACGGGCGCATCGAGGTCGCGGCCAGCACTGTCGAGATGGGCACCGGAACCTCCACGGCCGTCGCGGTGCGCGTTGCCGATCACCTCGGCCGCCACGCCGATCAAGCCATACTCGACTCGACGGGGTTGCGGTGGGAGCCGTTGGGTCTCGTGACATCCGGCGATCCGCTGAAAATGAGCCAGCAGGATCAGGACGCGGCTGCCGCGAATCCGCGTTGGGTCCCGGTCATCACCAGCCGCGCCAGTGCATCGGTCGGCGCGCACGTGACGACCCATGCCGTGGCTGAGGCCTCGTATGCGCTCCTGCGCTTTGGCCTGTGGCCCGCAGCGCGCGCGATCTGGCAAGCGGGTGACACCGTGACCTTCGCGGACCTGCAATGGATCGACGGCAAGCTTACGGCGAAAGGCATGGAGCCGTTATCCTTCGTCAGGCTGGCGGAGCGCTGCCACGCCTCAGGTGGGACGACCGGCGTCATGGTCCATGCTTTCAGTCGTTGGCAATGGGCCGGCGCGGAATTCGCCGTGGAGGGCGATACTTGGAATGGCGCCATCGATGCCCTGGCGTTGCGGCGTGGGGGCGATTGGCGGGTGCAGGATCGCCGGAAGGTGAGCTTTCCGCCGGCCTCGACGGAACGACTCAGCGAGACCTATGCCGCTACCTCCGGGGCCATCGTGGCACTATCCATCGACCGTACAAATGGCGCGATCAAGGTTTTGCGCGTGCATGAGGTGTTGGATTGCGGCAGAGCTCTGGTGCCCGAGTTGGTGTCGGGCCAGGCCCAAGGCGGCATCGCGATGGGACTGGGGCATGCGCTGACTGAGTATCTGCCGCTTTATGAAGACGGTCCCGGCAACGGCACCTGGAACGTCAACCGATACGACGTCCCGCGGGCAAGAGACGTTCCGGTTTGGGATATGACTCTCGAAACCCTGCCGCCGGTCAAAAACGACGACGCGCCGCGAGGGATCGCGGAGATCGTAATGATTCCGGTCATCCCGGCAACCCTGAACGCGATCCATGACGCGACCGGCAAACGCTTCACCCGGCTGCCGGTGACGGCAGACGATATCCAGAAAGCGCAGTGACATGGAAACGGTGCAAATCTCCGTGACCGTCAACGGACGGCAAACCGGTCACCATACGATTCCCGCCGGACTGGCCATGGTGGATTTCCTGCACGACTATCTTGGCCTAACCGGCACGAAGTTCGGCTGTGGCATCGGCGTTTGCCATGCCTGTGTGGTGATCGTCGACGAGATCGACGGGACGAGCCGCTCCATGCGGACATGCATCAACGGCGCCGCGGTCTTTGATGGAAAACGGGTAAGGACCGTCGAGGCGCACGCAAAAGACGGACGCCTTTCCGACGTCCAGCAGGCCTTCGTCGATCATTTCGCCTTCCAGTGCGGCTACTGCACCCCCGGCTTTGTCAACGAAGCGACGCGTCTGTTGGAGGATCTTGCCCGCAATCCCGTTTCGAAGGATGGGCTCGAGGACCGGATCGAGGCCTCGCTCGGCGAGCATCTCTGCCGCTGCACCGGTTACGTCCGTTACTATGAGGCGGTGCGCGATCTGATCCGCGCGAATCCCAAGTTAACGAAGAGCTAGGCCATGTGGCGCTGGATCGCACGACTGGCGGCCTGGCTCTGATCGCGATCGCGGCCTATGGGCTTTTCGCCGCCCTGTGGGGCGTAGCCCCCGTTGTCGATCATCCGCTTTCGCGTGACCCGGCAACCATCGCGGCCGGCAAATATCTCGCGGCGGCGGGCGACTGTACGTCCTGCCACACCGCCGAGGGCGGCGAGACCTTCGCCGGCGGGCGGCCTTTGGCCACGCCGTTCGGCACGATCTATTCGGCGAACATCACACCGGATCCGAAGACCGGCATCGGCGATCTGAATTCTGCCCGGTTCTACCAACTCATGGCCTACGGTGCGGACAGCCCGCTTGATCCTCTCTACCCGGCGATGCCCTACACCTCCTTTCACAATGTCACGCGCGAGGACAGCGACGCCCTATTTTCCTATTTCATGAGCGGGCCGGCGGTCGAGCAGCCGGCCACGCCCAACGAAATGTCGTTTCCCTTCGACATTCGCCCGCTGATGTTCGCCTGGGACTTTCTGTTCGCGAGCCGCAAACCGTTCGAGAAGACTCCGGACAAGGATGAGGTCTGGAACCGAGGCGCTTATCTGGTCGAGGGGCTCGGTCACTGCGGCGAATGTCACACGCCGCGCAATGCCTTCGGCGCCATGGAAAATAGCAAGTCCCTGAAGGGGGCGGTCGTGGGTGACTTCGAAGCACCGGATATCACCCCCAGCGCGTTGGACGGTCGAGGTTGGAGCCGCGAGGATCTCGTTCTCTACTTTGAGACCGGGGCGAGCCCGCGAGGGTCCGCGTTCGGAGACATGTTTCTCGCGGTCAAGAAATCGCTGCACCTGCTGACACACGACGACCGGATGGCCATCGCCACCTATTTGATGGATGTCGGTGGAAGCCAGCCAAGCAAAGGCGAGGCCGTGGTTGCGAAGCTGGGCGACGACGCGCATGAAAACCGGTCCGGACGAGTGCTCTACCTGTCCAACTGCTCGCTTTGCCATGGGCCGAACGGGCAAGGTGTCGAGGCGACGATGCCGCCGCTTGCCGGCAACGCGACGCTTGCTCAGCCAGACGGCGTCAACCTCATCAAAGTCATGGCCCAAGGACTCGACCCGCAGAGGGTATCCTTGACGCTAGCCTATGGTCCGATGCCGGCATTCCGGGACAGGCTGTCCGCTGGCCAGATGGCCGACCTCGCGAACTACGTCCGCTCTGTTTTTGCGACCAACGGGGATGATCTTCCGAAGCTCGGCGCGGAGGAGGTCAGCCGCATCCTGCGCTAGGAGAACGAGCGTTTATTGCCATGTTCCTCTCCGACAGCCGGAAAGGACCTTGGCTGAAACTCTTCCGCGAGTTCGAGGTCCCACGGCGCTGCAGTTCGGCATGCATTCGTCGCGACGCACAATGTCTGCTATTGGCACAAAGCGGACATCCATTCAGAAAAAGGAGTGTCTGCTCTAACTCCGATTCCGGGATCAACACCGAAACATGTCGACTTGATCTGTCCAGAGTAGAGGCATTTTCAGAGCCGAGCGGATGAGCCGCTTCGCTGTGAGCCCTGTTGGCTGACGGCCCTCCAAAGCGGCTTTCGTTATCTCTGGCGCCAGAAAAGCCAAGCAGATCATGCGGGTCACATAGGCCCTATCAAGCCGCTCCGCGCGTGCGATAGCGCCGATGCCGTCCGCCTCGCCGCGAACGATCTGACCGAACCATACATGCGCACGTGCGAGCGTCTTCACAAGGGCGGCATCGGGCTCTGCAGCAGGGTGCTTCCGGTCTAGAACGACCAACTTGGCCTCGACGCCTCGCCGCCGAAACTTCACCGGCACGTCAACCGTAATCGCGCCACGTTTTCGCACTTCGGACGCAGGGACCGCGTCTTTATTGAACAGGCGTGCGGCTAAAGCCGTTCGATCGACTTCGATCGCTATACGGTCTTGCGCAACAATGATGCGCTGTACGTGAGCCGCAACGATCTCGACTTGGTCTGCGACGGATCCGGCATCGCACATTTCGGCCAGCTTCTGAGCGCGAGCGAAGATCGCTGAAACTGCGTCCGGTGACTTATGCTTTAGAGGTAGCGCCTTGAGCAGGGCCCCGCGGTCTCTTAAGAACCCGCATAGTCGCGTCAGAACGAGTTTCTCGATTTCGTGGGCAGGAAGCCGCCAGCCCCTGGCCTGTAGCCCGTCTTCGCTCTCGTAGTTGGCTGGGCTGCTTGTCTTGCGTTCTGTCGCAGCTCCGGGCTTCAACAGCGACCGCTCAATATAATACCTGTATCGCCGGCCGTGATTTACCGCATGGGACGGCGTAAATGGAACGCCCTCTGCCGTGAACAGGAGGCCCGCGAGGAGGCTCGGATGCTTGGAGCTGGTCCGGCCGCGCTGGCGGCCGGCGTTCGTGGCGAGTTGGGCTTGGACCTTCTCCCAAGTCTCAGGGTCGATGATAGCCTCATGCTCACCTTCATAGCTGCGACCCTTATGTGGAATGCGGCCTATATAGAGTCGGTTGGAGAGGATGAGGTAAAGGTGTCCATGGCTAACCGGCTTGCCGCCAATCCGTCTTCCATCGAGCAGTGTGCGTTCTTTGGTTTTGAGCCCCAGCCGGTGGCATTCCGCGTGCAACGCGCGGACGCTGCCAAGCTTGAGGTAGAGCGTAAAAAGCAGCCTCACCGTTTTGGCCTCTTCGGCATTGACCTTGAGCTTCCGGTCGATGGCGTCGTAGCCGAGCGGCACGGCGCCGCCCATCCACATGCCTTTCTGCTTTGAGGCGGCGATCTTGTCGCGGATGCGCTCGCTTGTGACCTCGCGCTCGAACTGGGCGAATGAGAGCAGCACATTGAGGGTCAGCCGCCCCATGGAGGTCGTCGTGTTGAAGGCTTGCGTTACGGAGACGAAGGAGACAGCCTTGGCCTCGAAGATCTCCACGATCTTCGCGAAATCGAACAGCGACCGTGTCAGCCGGTCGATCTTGTAGACCACGACGATGTCAATCTTCCCGGCGGCAATGTCGTCGAGGAGGCGCTTCAGGGCAGGGCGGTCCATGGTGCCGCCGGAATATCCGCCATCGTCATAGTGTGCGGTAAGCGCCTGCCAGCCCTCATGGCGCTGACTGGCGATGAAGGCTTCGCAGGCCTCACGCTGGGCGTGGAGCGTATTAAACTCCTGCTCGAGGCCTTCGTCGGTAGATTTGCGGGTGTAGACGGCGCAGGCGACGCGCTTGCGTCTCGTAGCGGGCTCCTTACGCATCTGCCGGCGCCTCCTTGGCGCGACGCTTCAAGCCGAAGAAGGCCCAGCCGTTCCAGTTGGTGCCGGTGATAGCGCGGGCGATGGCGCTGAGGCTCGAATAGGTCTCGCCGCGCCAGGCGAAGCCTTTCTCAAGCACGAGGACCTCGTGCGTCTCGCCGTGCCATTCGCGGAACAGCTTTGAGCCGTTGCTTAGGCGGCGCGGTTGCGTCCGAGATGGCTTGCCGTTCGCCTGACCGGCCTTTTTGAGGAGCCGCTGCGTCTCGGCATCGAGACCGCCATAGACCTCCGCCTGGAGCCCATAAGCCACGGCCCGGACCAGGAGCGCGCGGCTGGCGTGGCGTGGCACTTGAGGGCTCCACAGCCGGCGCCATTCCGCCTCGAGCTCGCCCCTGGGGCACTCGGGCAGAGCGAGGACGCGGGCAGCAAGCTCCGCAGCGTTCTGCGTTTTCGCGGAGGAACGCCCGCGCCGCCGTGGGCG
>NZ_LPWD01000078.1 GCF_001723295.1 Methyloceanibacter marginalis | reverse complement strand
CGGCGCAAGGCGGCACGCTTCATCAAGACGCCCTCCTGTCCGCGGCGGAAGACACGCTGCGCTTCGTGCTCGAGGCCGCCCGCTCCCCGCGTCTGCCCGTCACGGACGACGCGGCCTCTGCCGCGGAGGCGCGGGCATGACGCTCGGACGGCGGGAAGTCATGCTGGCCGGCCTCGGCGCCGGGCTGACCGCGGCGGTAGGCCCTCGTATGGCGCAGGCCCGCGATGACGTCGGGGCGCAGGATGCGTTCAGCACTTACGGCGTGAAACCGGCGGACGGCGCGATCAGCCAGACCGCGACGCTGCAAGACGCCGCGGACGCGGCCGCCCGCACGGGCACGCCGCTCTTTCTGCCCGCGGGCTCCTATTCGACCGCGCGGCTCACCCTCAAATCGGGCACGCATATCCACGGCGTGCCGGGGCTCACGATCCTGCGCTACATCACCGGCGGCGCCATCCTGGAGACCGAAGGCACGGACAATGTGCGCCTTGCCGGTCTCGTGCTCGACGGCGGCGGCGCATCCCTCGGCGAGAACGGCGCGCTCCTGAAGGCGACCGAGACGACGCATCTCGACGTCTCGGACTGCCGCTTCATGGACAGCAGCGAAGACGGTGTGGTGCTGCGCAAGGCATCCGGCCGCATCGCCGATTGCGAGTTCGGCGACATCGCTCACGCGGCGCTGTTCAGCGAGGACGCAAGCGGGCTCGAGATCAGCCACAACCATGTGCATGATTGCGGCGACAACGGCATCCTCGTCTGGCGCTCGGAAATCGGCGAGGACGCCACCATCGTGAGCGGCAACCGCATCGAGCGCATCGCCGCCAACAGCGGCGGCAGCGGACAGAACGGCAATGGTGTCAATATCTTCCGCGCAGGCTCTGTGATGGTGACACAGAACCGCATCGCCGACTGCGCCTTCTCCGCGATCCGCTCCAACGCCGGCTCCAACTGCCAGATGGTGGCGAACTCCTGCACGCGGCTCGGCGAGGTAGCGCTCTATGCCGAATACGGATTCGAAGGCGCGGTGATCGCCAACAATATCGTCGACACGGCGGCCATGGGCATCTCGGTCACCAACTTCAACGAGGGCGGCCGCCTCGCCGTGGTGCAAGGCAACATCGTGCGCAATCTTTTCCTGCGCAAGACGGCGAGATCCGCGGCATCGGCATCGGCGTCGAGGCCGATACAGTGGTCAACGGCAATATCATCGAGGGCGCGCCGTCCTACGGCATTCTCGTCGGCTGGGGCGACTATCTGCGCGACGTGAGCGTGACCGACAACGTGATCCGCAAAGCCCATATCGGCATCGGCGTCTCGGTGAGCCCGGAGGCAGGCACCGCGCTAATCACGGACAATCTCATCGACGGCGCCAAGGACGGCGCCATCCGCGCCATGAAAGGGCCGACTCCCCTCGGCCCCGATCTCGCCCGCGACAGCGCCGAGGCGTTTCGCAACCTCGCGGTCTACGCCAATGTGGG
>NZ_LPWD01000077.1 GCF_001723295.1 Methyloceanibacter marginalis | reverse complement strand
CGCGGCAAGCGGCCGGTCTCCGATCTACCCGTCTCCGATCGACAAGGGAGCGCGCCATGAAAGACGGAAAGCCACCCTATCTCGGCTTTGGATTGGGCCTTCGGCCTCAGCACTATGAGGAGATCCTCTCGGGCAATCCCGACATCGATTGGTTCGAGGTCATCTCCGAGAACTACATGATCCCCGGCGGTCAGCCGCTGCGCATCCTCGACCAGATCCGCGAGCGCTATCCGGTGGTCATGCACGGCGTGTCGCTCTCCATCGCCTCGACCGCGCCGCTCGACATGGACTATCTTGGCGCGCTGAAGACTCTTTCGGAACGAGTCGAGCCGAAATGGATTTCCGATCATCTCTGCTGGACCGGGGTGCACGGGGTGAACCTGCACGACCTGCTGCCGGTGCCCTATACCCAGGAGGCGCTCGATCACGTGGTGGAGCGCGTGAGCCGGGTGCAGGATGTCTTGGGCCGCCGCCTGACGCTCGAGAACGTGTCGAGCTACGTCACCTTCGGCGACAGCGAGATGAGCGAGTGGGAGTTCGTCAGCGAGGTCGCGACTAGAGCCGATTGCTGGCTCTTGTTCGACGTCAACAACGTCTATGTGAGCGCCTTCAACCACGGCTTCTCGACCGACGATTTTTTGCATGGCGTGCCCCGCGACCGCATCGTCCAGTTCCATGTGGCCGGGCATAGCCACGAGGAAAGCCACATCATCGACACCCACGACCATCCGGTCTGCGACGAGGTCTGGGATTTCTATCGCGAGACCGTCGCGCATTTCGGTCCCGTATCCACCATGATCGAGCGGGACGACAATATCCCGCCGCTCGCCGAGGTCGTCGCGGAACTGGATATTGCGCGACAAATTGCGCGCGACGTGCAGCAGGTTACCGCGCAAAAACCGCATAAGAATGCACAGGCGATTGCGGCGGTATGACCGGCCTCAAACAGCTCCAGGAACGCTTCCAGGCCGGCATCCTCGCCGGCGAGGACACCATTTTGGACGACGTCAAGGACAGCGCCCGCGAACGGCGAAGCGTGCTGTTCGGCGTCTACCGCAACGCCTATGTCGCTCGACTCGCTGAGATTCTCGGCAACGACTATACGCAGCTGCACACCTATCTGGGCGACGAAGCTTCGCCAAGCTCGCCAGCGCCTATATTGCCGCGCATCCCTCGGACCGGCGCAACGCCCGCTGGTTCGGCCGTCACCTGCCCGCCTTCGCCAAGGAAACCGCCCCCTTTACCAGCCATCCCGAGATCGCCGAGCTCGCCGCGCTTGAGAAGGCTTTGGACGATGCGTTTGACGGGCCGGACGCCACGCCACTTACGATCGGCGATCTGGCGACGATCGCGCCTGAGGACTGGCCACGTCTGACGTTCCAGCCTCACACGACGGCGATCCGCCTCACCTTCACCACCAACGCTGTCGAGATCTGGTCGGCGCTGAAGGACGGGATTTCACCTCCGGCACCGGCGCGACAGCCCGAGCCCCAAGCGCTTATCGTGTGGCGCCAGGATGACATGGCGCGCTTCAGGCCGCTCGCCGCCGAGGAGGCCATGATGTGGGACGAAACCGTGCACGGCGTGCGCTTCGGCGTCCTCTGCGAGATGCTGGCGACCTTCGCCGGCGAAGAGGACGCGGCGCTGCGCGCCGCCACCTATGTCAAAACCTGGATCGACAGCGGGATGCTGACGGGCTGTGAGTCTCAGCAGCCCTTGGGAGAGGCGCAATCCGGCGCCCCCTCGTTCGGTGCCGGGAACAGGGCGTCGGTGCGGCCCGTCAGCCAATAGGCGAACAAGCCGACCCACTCACGCATCGCCGTATCCACCCGCCGCAAGCCTTCCGACACCTTGTCGAAAGGCCTGGTCAGGTCCTCCTTCCCGCGCGTGCGGTAGTCTACCGGCCACGGCTCGACGTAGAAGCCTGCCTGGCGGAAGGCTCCCATGGAGCGGGGCATGTGATAGGCGACGTGATCAGGAGCCAGCGCTTGGTGAGATCGAGCTCCCCTTTCACCTCGAGTTCCTTTTTGAGATAGACCGCATTCTCGTAGGTGTCCCGGGCATCGGATTCGAGGATCAGCCGATCGCGGGCAATGCCGAGCGCGGTGAGAAGCGCCGCCGCTCCCTCCGCCTCGCTATCGGACTTGTAGAGAATCCCCGCATCGCCGCCCGAGAAGGCTACTTTTGCGTCCGGGAAGCGGTGCGCCAGGATCGCCCCTTCCAAGAGCCGCTCGCCCGCCTCGTTGAGGGTCGGCGCCTTGCGTGCGCTGCCGACCAGCCGGTCCTCCGCCCCGCCGAGAATGATGATGCCGGTGGGTGCCGGCGGCTCGTCGAGATCGGCTCGCGGAAAGCGATTCTCGAGCGGCACGGTCAGCGCATTGCCCAGCGGCGACAGGCCGACGACCAGAAGCAAAATGGCGCCGATGGAGACGAAACGCCGCCCCCAGCGCGCCCAACCGGTCCAAATCAGAATCGCCCCGTAGCCGATCAGCAGCGCAATGAGCGTCGACGGCTGGAGCACGAACCACACCGCCTTGGCAAGATAGAAGAACATCAGGCCTCCCTCGCCCCTAGAATAACCACAAAGCGGCGAGCCCGAGGAAGGCGAAGAATCCCACCACATCGGTCACGGTGGTGACGAAAACCCCCGAAGCGATGGCCGGATCGAGGTCGAGCGCCTCCAGGCCGAGCGGAATCAAGATGCCGGCCAGGGCCGCGGCGAACAGATTGACCACCATGGCGACCCCGATCACGAGCCCAAGCTCGTCGCTGCCGAACCAGAAATACGCGATGGCCGCCATGATGACGGCGAACAGGAGACCGTTGAGCAGTCCCACGGCGGATTCGCGAATGATCACCCGCACGGCGTTGACGCGCCCGAGATCCTGGGTGGCGAGCGCACGCACGGCCACGGTCATCGTCTGGGTTCCGGCGTTGCCGCCCATGGAGGCGACGATCGGCATGAGCACGGCGAGCGCCACCATCTCTTCGATGGTCGCCTCGAAGACGCTGATCACCAAAGACGCGAGAATGGCGGTAATCAGATTGGCGAACAGCCAGGTGAACCGAAGCCGCGTGGTCTCCCAAACAGTATCGCTGACGGATTCGCCGCCGACACCACCCATCGCCAGGATGTCTTCCGATGCCTCTTCCTGGACAACCTCGACCACGTCGTCGGCGGTGATCACGCCCACGAGCCGCTTGTCCTCATCGATGACCGGCGCCGACGTCAGATTGTAGCGCTCGAACTGGCGCGCCACCTCCTCCTGGTCGGCCTCGACCATGATCGGGCGCAAATCCTCGTCGGTGATGGATTCGATCGTCGTCGGCCGCTTGGAACGCAGCAAACGGTTGAGGGCCACCGAACCGATGAGGTGGTAGGCGGGATCGACCACAAAGATCTCGTAGAAGCGATCCGGGAGATCCTCGGCCACGCGCATGTAGTCGATGGTCTGCCCCACAGACCAGAACGGCGGCACGGCGATGAGATCGGTCTGCATGATGCGGCCGGCGGAGTCTTCCGGATATTCCAGGCTCCGCTGCAGCGCGATCCGCTCGAAGTAAGGAAGCTTGGCGAGAATGTCCTTCTGATCGTCCTTGTCGAGGTCCTCGAGCAGATAGACGGCTTCGTCGGAATCGAGCTGTTGCAGCACCTCGGCGACTTGCTCCGGCGGCATGTCCTCGAGGACCTGGTCGCGGACCGCCTCGTCGAGCTCAGGCAGCGCGGCCGCCTTGAAGTCCTCGCCGAGCGCCGCGATAAGCTCCGCGCGCTCCTCGGGCCGAAGCAATTGGATCAGGTCGGCGAGATCGGCTTCGTGCAGGTCGAGCGTGAGCGCCCGCACTCGCGCGATATCGTCCGCCTCCAGCGCGTCCGAGACCGCGTGGAGGAAGTCGGAGCGGATGCTCCCTTCCTCGTCGCGCAGTTCAACCTCGGTTGCGGCGTCCTGCATCGCGTCCAATCGCTGGGTTTTATCCGTCAAGCCGGAAGGAGCGCGGCCACCGGAGAGCCGGCGCGCTCCCGGCCGGCGACTCGCGCGCTGCCGGCCAGCCTGTGATATCAGGCGGCCGCGCCCTGCCTATGGCGCTGGAAACCACAAGTTTTGAGGGAGGTGGTGCGGTCGAGAAGACTCGAACTTCCACGGGAGTTACCCCACAGCGACCTCAACGCTGCGCGTCTACCAATTCCGCCACGACCGCATTAAAAACCGGAAGACTAGTGCCCCGGATATGGCGATAAGCCACCCCATCGGCAAGCAATTCCGGGGCCCGCTGCCTTACCAAACCTGTCCCAGGGGTGCAAGGTTTGCTCTAGACTATCTCTGCCATGACACTTTCCCCCACGACCCTGGCCTCCAAGCCCACTTCCATGCCCGTTGAATGGCTCACGGCGCCAGAGCCCGTTCCTTACGCGGAGGCCCTCGCCGCCATGGACGCCCGCG
>NZ_LPWD01000076.1 GCF_001723295.1 Methyloceanibacter marginalis | reverse complement strand
GTGGCGTTGGGGATCACGGGCACGCCGGGCGGGCTCGAGCCGGCGCCCGGCGGATAGGCTTCGCCGGGTCCGGGCAGGGGGGCGGGGGTGGAGAGCGCGAAGTCGGGCGCGGTCAGGCCCGGCACGGCGCCGCCTTTGCAGCCTGCGAGGCCCGCCATGAGGGCGACGAGCAGGAGCAGGAGGCCTATTCTGGCCAGATGAGCGCTTCGAGACTCCAACATGGGTCGAAGCTAAGCCGTGCATGGTTAACGAATGCTGAGCGGGCGTGCCGAAGCGGCGCGGCATTTAAGGCTTTGGTTACGGCTCTGGCGCCTAATGGCTCGGGGTCCCAAATGAGTCCCAAAAGCACAAGTGAGTCCCAAAACGTACGCGTGAGTCCCAAAAGTTGAGAGACGTTAAGTCCCGAGCGAGTGAGTCCGAACCCGTGAGCCCATCCCGCAAGACCTATCCGGCCGACGACGATATCGACCTGGCGACGCTTGGGGCCGCGCTGTGGCGGGCCAAGGGCTGGATCCTGGGGCTCGTCATCGGGGCGGGGCTGATCACTTTTATCGGCCTGTCGATGATGCGGCCGCTCTATACGTCGGAAGCGCGCATTCTGATCCAGAACGAGGATTCCGTGTTCACCCGGCCGACCGGGGAGCAGGGGCGGAGCGAGCCGCGCAGCAGCCTCGACGAGCAGGCGGTGCAGAGCCAGGTGCAGGTGCTGACCTCCCGGGATTTGATCCTGCAAGTGGTCAAGGACCTCGATCTCGTGAACAACGAAGCCTTCGCCAAGGATGCGGGCGAGACGCTGCTCGGGCGTCTGACGAAGCGCCTGGGGCTCGGGCGCGGCAGCCTGAGTCGCAAGAAGAGCGCGCGGCGAACGCGCTCGCCGGTCATCTCGACGTGTTCCAGCTGTCGAAGTCTTCCGTGATCGCGGTGGAATACACCTCCGGCGATCCTCGGCTTGCCGCGGAGATCGCCAACAAGCTGGCGGACGTCTATATCGGCTGGCAGCGTACGGCCAAGATCGAGCAGACCAAGGATGCCACCGTCTGGCTCGACGATCAGATCAAGGCCTTGCGCAAGCCACCGCGGAGTCCGAAGAGGCGGTGGAGACCTTCAAGGCCTCGGAAGGCCTTTACGCGGGCTCGAACAACGTCACGCTGAACGAGCAGCAGCTCTCCGAGCTCAATAGCCAGCTGATCCTGGCCGGGGCGCAAGAATCCGAAGCACGCGCCCGGGCCAAGCTGATCAAGCAGATGCTGGCGGACAACGGCGACATCGACGCCACCCCCGAAGTGCTCAAGTCGCAGCTGATCATCAATCTCATCGAGCAGCGGGTCACGGTACAGCGCTCGCTGGCGGAGCTGTCGGCGACGCTGCTCCCCTCCCATCCGCGCATCCAGCAATTGCGCTCGGAGCTGGCGGACGTGCGCGCCCAGATCCGCGACGAGGCGCAAAAAGTGGTCCGGAGCCTCGAGAACGAGGCCCAGGTCGCCGCCGCGCGCGAAGCCTCGTTGCGGGAGAGCCTCAATACGGCCAAGTCCAAATCCGCAGGGCTCGGCGATTCGGAGATCAAGCTCCGGGCGCTCGAGCGGGAAGCCAAAGCCAACCGCGACCTGCTCGAATCCTATCTGGCGCGCTACCGCGACGCCTCCGCCCGCCACGACATGGGCGCCGTGCCGTCCCAAGCGGTCATCGTCTCACGCGCCCACGCCTCCGTCCTGCCGTCCTTCCCCAAGCGCGGACCGCTGACTTTGCTCGTGATGGCCGCAACCGCGCTGCTCGCCCTTGCCTACACGATCGCCCGCGAACTCATCGGCACCGCCAGCCCCCAGTCACGCAGAGAACCCCGCGCGTCCAGGCAAAAACAGCGCACCCGCCACGGATACGAAGACTTTGACGAGGACGAGTTCCCGCCGGCGTCCAAGCCGCCCGCGCGCCGCGGCATCTAACCTGGTGCGCTTGCTAGCCGTCGAAGGTCAGGTAGTCGTTCGCCAGGCTGGCGCTTGCCACCTGAGTCGAGAAGTTCAAGTTGGAAAACGGCGCCATGTACTTCCGGCGAATCGGGAACATGCGATCCGCGTTGAACATCGCCTTCCAAGCCATGCTTTCGGTGTTGTTTTGACCCGGGCGAACCTGGGCTGACTTCTTCTTCTTCAAGGCATGGGCGGACTCGTGGGCAAATCGCACGAGATCGTGCAGGCCGTTGGAAAGCGACAACTCCATCTTGGTCTTGAGCCCAGCGACGGACTGTGCATGGGCATCGAGCAGTTCGGCCATTTCGGAGCTCATTCCCAACGCGGTCTCGTCCACGTAGCCGTGGTGATGCACGCCGACCATGATCGACACCGCACGTTTCTTCATGCCGAAGCATTCGCGCGGCACGCCGCATTCTTCGACCAATCGGCGGGCAATGGGCCGGTCGTAGCTGTTCCCCAGTGACCAAGGTTCAAGCTCCGCGGACTGACTGATGCGGATGAGTTGGGCATTGTGCTGCCATCCGTAGAAGGCGAGAGGGAGTTGCGCAAAGCCGGTGCGCAGCCGGAATTCCTGCATGGTCGCGCCGCCCGGATCCAGCTCCAGCAGCCTCCCGCGTAATGGGGTGCGCGGTCCCACTGGGTCTCGCCTAGTATGCCGGTGAATAGCAGGCTCCGTCTCAGATCGTTGCGGAACGGGTACAGGCAGATGTCCTCAGGCAGACCGAAGACGTAGAACAGACGTTCCGCGTCCCAGCCGGCTGCCCGGTAGTCGGAGCGCAGGGCGGTCTTCAAGGAGAGCCCCAAGGCGGCGGCAATGGGTTCTCCGCTGTCGTCGCCGGCAGTGCCGCCGCGCGAATCGATGATGGATAGGGCGTCGGTAAGGCCAATCCTCCGACCCAGCACTGTCACAGCCGGCGAGTCGTAGCCGCTGGAGAGTGATGAGACATAACGATAGGGCCGGTCGAGCTGGGCCTGATTGGCGTGGGCAACTTCATCAAGGAAGGCATGAACCTGACCGATGTAAGATGCATAGTCGTGGAATTCGGGTGGTGCGGCCTTGGGCACCACCTTGATTTCGCCGTCGCGTGATACAAGAAGATTGGCGTTGGTGATGATCTGAACGCGTCCCCTTGTCAGCGGTGCACTTTGCGAATGCTGGAGAATGCGTCCGAAGTCCCAGGGGTAGTGCAAGTAGTCCGCAGCCAGCGTCTCCCCTGAGGCACGCAAAGCAAAGGGAAGAGAATTGCTCACCACGACGCCCGCCGCGGTCTTGACGAGGAACAGCCGGTCTAGGTAGTGGCCCGGCGTCCAGAAGGCCACGTCGTCGGCGCGCACCATGCCGCCCGTCGAGACCGGGAACGGATGATCGAGCGTGGCGCCTGGATCGTCGGGCGACAGGCACAGCCCCTCCCAGAAGACATTCCCGTCTCGCGACACGTCCTCGCCGGCGATCATCCGGACTGTGTTTTGGCCGGGGGTCAGGAGCGCCGCCCAGCCGAGACGGGGCAGCGTGGCGCTCACGTCGTAATCGAGACACAGGGCGCGCGTGGACGGTGCCGGCATGGACCTGACCCGGGAAATCTCCTCGAAAAGACTTACAGTGCTTTCTACGCTATTTCTGACCATCAGCATGTTCCGTCCCTCCGACTACAATGCATGTTCACTCAGGTCCACGGCTCTCGGAACCGAAGCTCTCGAGGAAACCGAACGTCTATAGAGCGCCTCGGTGCGGACGACATAGTCGCGAAGCGAGAACGCCGTTTTGACATACGCGCTCAGCTCTGCGGATACCGTGTAAGCATGGTCCCGAATGCGCGCCTCGATGGCATTCGCGATGGCAGTAGTGTCGCCCGGCCGAACGATGTCGAGACCGCGCGCTTGGAACGCATTTTTATGCCAGCGGAAGACGCCAACCCCGGTGGTGATGGTGGGCACGCCCGCGGCCATCATTTCCAGGGGCGCCAAGCCGAAGCTCTCGCTCTCGGAAAGCGAGAGGCCGATATGAGTCTCGCTCAGCCTGTGGCCTAGCGACGCCGCATCCAGCCGGCCAAGGAAATGAACGTTGTCCGTGAGGCCGTTCCTGAGCGCATAGTCTTGTAGCGATCGACAGTAGAGATCGTCCGGTATGTACCGGCCCGCCACGTACAGGTGCAGATTGGGATGCCGGGGCTTGAGGCGGCGCATGACTTCGAGTCCGTCAAGAATGCGCTTTAGCGGGACGGCATTCCCGATCATCAGGAGATTGACGTCCGGAAGTCCTCCCAAGTTGCGCCTAATACCGGAATAGCCGGCTATGAAGGGATTCGGCAGGTGGATGGCCCGCGTGCGATGTCCGCGGTCCAGCTGATCGACGATCTCCCGGGAGACGGACGAGACCGTATCCGCCGCGCCGATACTTTTCGCCGGGAGCAGCCTCTCGTAGAGGAGATCGTTCAGCAGACCGACCGAGGTGCGACCGATCTCCTGATAGGAGTGGAGCGTCAGAACCTTTCGCGCGTCGCAATATCGAAAAATTCCCCACGCCGGGTTGTGGCTATGGATCACGTCCGGCCTCTGGCGCTTGATGAAGCGCCGGACCAGACACTCGTTGAACGCCACATTGGGCACGAGGCGTCCCAGGCCGGCGCGGCGATCGTAATTGTACCAATGAAGCTCGATGTTCGGCGCAAGCGCATGAACCTCGCCGTTAGAGGCAAGATCGTTAGCGGGATTGAAGCCGAGAATGACGTAGTCAACTTCAGGGTCACCGTGCCGCCGCAGACCCTCGAGATGCATCTGGCACACGCTGTCGACGCCGCCGAACGACCGGATATCGGGCTCCAGGGCGGAGAGCTCCATGAGGATCAGGATCTTCGTGCGCATGACTAGCTCTGGCGATCTTCGTTCGGCTCTTCATGTAGGCGCTGGATTTGGCCGGTCGTCCTGCTGAGGTGAAAGGCGCTCGTCCGGTCCATGCCCGAAACATCCGGTACGGCTCCGATTGTCTTACGAAGCTCCGCGAGACTCGGTTCGGCCGTGTCCACAAACACGGCGCCGCTCATCCGGCGCCCGCTGCGGTGAGCGACAGGGTTGTGCACGAGAAAGCTCTCAAGACCCTTTGAAAAGGAGAGAGCCTTCAGAATGAACCCCCGTGAACCTCGCGGTTCGAAGCTCGCACCAAATTTTGTCTTGTAGAAGAGGATGCCGTCGCTCAGGAAGGCTCGGGTCCCTCCGAGATCCATCATCGCGTGTCCATTCGCGTGCAAGTGACGCGAAGAAAACGCATAGACCGCGGCCATGGCGCCGGCCTTGAAATGGATGGGGTTGGCGTCGCGAACACCGCACTTCCATAGCTTTGGCGGGTTCTCATTTTTGAGAATTAGAACGCCCCCAATAGCTTCGTCGCCCTTTTGGATGCTGAGGAGTTCGCAATCACCATGGGCAACCGGCTCCATGATCTCCTGAAACGTCGTGAGGAAGGCTCCGTCCCGGTGACGGCCGCGCATCGCCGGCAGGTACATATTCTCGTAGAAATCGCGCAGCCGATCCGGCTCGGTGGTCACCGTGTATGTCAGCCCGTTCTTCTCTATACTCTTCAGCGAACTCACGGACGAACGGTTGCGGGCGACAATCGGCGTCTCCACACGCCCATCAAGCCACATCGGCACGAACAGATCGTTTCTGCCCTTTAGCAGCGTCACGTGGAGTGCATGGCCTTCAATGACCGCAAGCGAGCACGTACGCTTGTGCTCCCGAACAAGCCTGCGCAGTGCCCAGATCGACTTCCTGCCGATATGGATCTCGTTCCTGGTGTCGCCGAAAACCAGACGCGCAATGTAGCTCTTATGCATTGGGTCGCCGGCATAGAGAATGCTCATGGGCTCGTTGGACGTCGCCTCGAAGCCATGGATGATCCATGCGTCGGTACGGACGAGTTCGAGCAAGAGCCTCGAAACCCGAGAGACTGTCTCGGTCAGCGGGCTCGCGAGCTGCAGCCAGTCGTGCTTTGCCAAGATATCCATCAATGTGCGTTCCTGAACGATTTGGGGGACAGGGCAGTAAGCGCAAGGATGTAGAGGTCGAAGGGGATCGACCAGTTGTCGAGGTAGTAGAGGTCGTGGTCGAGGCGCGCGCGCATCTTGTCCTCGGTGTCGGTGATGCCTCTGAATCCGTTGACTTGAGCCCAGCCGGTGATCCCCGGCTTGATGTTATGGCGGCGCGCATAGAAGGCGATGCGGCGCTCGTATTCGCGGTCGTGCGTCAGAGCGTGCGGGCGAGGGCCAATCAGCGACATGTCGCCCCTGATGACGTTGATAAGCTGCGGCAACTCGTCGAGATTCCAGCGGCGGAGATAGCGGCCCACCGGAGTGACGCGCGGATCGTTTGCCTTCGCCTGGATCACGACGTCGCCGTCCTCGGCCACGGTCATGGTGCGGAACTTGAGGATCCGGAACTGTTTTTGATTGAGCCGTGACGCCGCTGCCGGAAAAGGACGGGGCCCGGCGAGTCCAGCTTGATGAGAGCGGCGATCACCAGAAATAGCGGCGAGAGCGCGATCAGCAAGGCGAGGCTGCCGAAGAAATCGAATAGCCTCTTCGACAGAATCTCCACGCGCGTCAAAGGTGGGCGAACGAGATTGAGCATGGTTGCCGGGCCAAGGCGGGAGAGGTGCACCTGGGAGAAGCGATCAAAGACCGCTTCCGGCCCGAGTTGAACCGAAACCGGAATGGTCATCAGCCTGTCGGTGCAGACATCGATTGCGCGCGACGCCGACCATGGCAGCAGCACAATGATGTCGTCGAGGTGGGTTTGCCGGGCGAGCTCGACCGCGCGGTCCAGCAGCTCCTTGAGGGTCGCGTCACCGGCCTCTGTAGAGTCCAATGCGTCCTCAGGGAAGATCACCGTATCCGTCACGATCATGCCGGACCGTGCGGGACGATACTTCCGTCTAAACTCATCGACTTTGGCAAATGTCCCGATCAGGAGTCCGCGCCGCAGAGCAAGGCGTCCCGAGAAGAGACCTTGCCGGATGAGGTGCTTCCAGGCCGCCTGCCACATGATCAATAAGGGGAGGCCGGACGCATAGAAGAGTAGGACGGTCCCGCGCGAGTACGTGCCGGAAATCTTCCCGAGAAAGCCGAACGCAAGCAGGCAAAGAAAGGCGGCGTTCCAGAGATAGAACTGGTAGCGCAGTGAGTTTTGCGGCCGCGCGGAAATGCTCGAAACGGGGTGATGCAGGACCCAGCGGAAGAAAGCGACCGCGGCGCCGACCTTGGCGTAATCCAAGACGTGGCCAGCGTCTCCATAGGCGAAGAGATGATAGGCGAGCCCGGAAAGAACGGACAGCCCGACAACCACAAGAGCGTCCGCGGCCGGCCAAAGCATAGAAAGGCCCCGGCCGATCACCAACGGTAGACGCCGTGCGGTCCAGCGCGGCTCAGGTGCGATCTGTGTAGCGAGTGTCATGGCTCTAGCGGAGTGCTCTGAGTTAGACGGCGTTCTGAGGGAGCTCGAGCAGTGCCCCAGGCTTTGCCGGATCGAGACGGAACGTGATGGGCTTCGATGCCTTGCGCTGTTTGTCCAAAAGCCCGGCCCGTCTCGCCCCGGCCTGGAGTGCGGCTTTCGCCCAGAACCCCGGCCCCGACGTCGCATGGCTTTGCGGGGTAATACCCAGCTTCGAGCGCAACACCGCATTGCCGGCGTTCATCATCACCTTGCGGCGGATCGGCTTGGTCCAATACTCGGTGGTGAGCGATACGTTGAGGCAGTCGTGGTTGTCGACGCGATGGGGCGAATGGAGCGGCCAATGCATCATCTCACCTGGTTGGAGGTCGACGGCCAGCGCGTACTCGTCGTACCAGGACTCGTAATCCATGCTGACCTCGAGACCGGTGAGGACGATCCGCTCAATCTGCTCAGGCGTCATGAAGGGTGCGGTCGGCGGATAGACGTAAACGCGCTTCACGCCACGGACTTGCCAAAGAGCCTGGCCGGGCAGGTCGGCATGGTAGTGGACCTGCGCCTTCGGTGAGGAGATCAGGAGGCCTACATTGCTCGCCGTCACCGGTGGCATGTCGGAAATGTTCCGGAACTCATCGATCATCTGCTCCAGGAGATCTGAGTAGCTCTGATCGATATTCTGCAGGCGCCGCAGGTTCAGCCACATGCCGCCGGCGTGATGGCCTCGATAACCTGCTTGCCGGATAGGCCGCTGGTGTCGCCTTCGCGCCAGATGCGTTTGCCGTCTTTGATGCCAACATGAACGATGCTGTACGCCTCGCGCGGGTAGGCTTCGATCAGCTGCGCGAGCTTGTCTTCAGAGAACAGCGGCGACGTGTGCAGATTGTGTTGAAGCTTGATGGGTTGATTGCCCCAAAGCCTCTTGTATCTCTCGTCCCAGGTCAGAATGCTCTCACTCATGACTACCTCTTTCGCGCATGGTCTTAGGGGATGGGTTGGTTTCTGGTCAGCTGGTTTCCGCGTTAGCCATGGTCAGCACTGCGGCGCAGCGCCGGCCGTTTGCAATTTGCAAGAGGTCCGAGGCCGCGGAGGAAGCGGTCTTCTGCGTTGTCACGCCGGCGCGCGCGAGGAACAGAATGGCCTGGGACACGGAGATGAGGGCTGTTGCGTTGCGTTCCATGCCAAGAACGCCAGCATCGATGAGCGTCAAGTCGTAATCCGCCGAAAGACCTCGCAGTTCGTCGGCGAAGGCGTTGCGGCTGGACCAGCCCGCAAGGGGATCGTCGGCCGTCAATGACAGAAATGACAGACCGATGCGGCTATCGTTGACGACGCGATCACTCAACGTGTCCCCGGGCTCACCGGCGCGAGAACCTTTGTGAGCGCCGGGTCGGCGGCGTTCGAGTCAATCAGCAATGTGCGCATGCCCGAGGACGCCGCGGCCACGGCCAGGCCCAAGGCAAGCGCGCTCTTTCCTTCTCCCGGCTCCGAGGAGGTAAGAAGCACGGCACGCGGCTGTCCGACCGTGTCGAAGTCCATGACATAAGAGAGCAGTCGGAGCACCGCGGTTCTAAAGGTCGAGCGCGCGCCGCCTTCGAGCACTTCGACG
>NZ_LPWD01000075.1 GCF_001723295.1 Methyloceanibacter marginalis | reverse complement strand
CGGGGGAGCTGCGTGGAAGGACGGTCATTCAGCAGGACGCGCGCACTCCGGGATGATCGAGACTAGCCGCAGCACGCGGAAGATGCGCAGAAGCCGGCCCAAGAGCGCCATCTCGCTCTGGTCGATCGGAATCAGGCTCGCCGTGACGATCAAAAAGTCGAAGACGTTCCAGCCATTGCTGAAGAAGCGCCGCAGGCTGTGCTCCGCCGCGATGCGCACGAGGATCTCGACGAGAAAGAACACGGTGACCGCGTAGTCGAGCATGAGCAGCGCGCTGGTCAGGCGTGGCCCCAATGGGTAAGTACCCATCCCGACCTTCAGGGCCGAAATTATGATCACGGCGATGACGAAGGTCTCGAAGAACTTGTTGCTTCGAATGTCGATGAAGGTTTGCTTTAAGTTGGAAACTCGGCTCATGGGATTTTTGTCGCGTTCTTCCTGTTGCAGTCCTAGTGATCACCTATGGCGGGAGCCAGGCGGTCGGGATGGTAGCGAGAATTGTGGTTGAAAGCCGTATGGCATGGGGCCGCTGGGCAGTTCCAGATGCTTACGGGGCCTGCGTCTTCTCACGGTCTTCTGACAAATCTGCGACGGCGACCGCCCCGTCGGTCACGTAGTGATTTACCGAGCCAGCGCCGAGGCGGTCTCCCGCCTCATACATGTCCACGACGCCGATGACGCCGCTGTCCTTAAGTGCGGTCATGACGTAGTTCCGCTCGGCATTGGTGTCCGAATCCGTGGCGTGGGTCATTTGGAAGGTGAGCCGCGTCAGCGATAGCCCGGTATCCTTTGTGCCGGCGCCGACCCAGAGCGCACGCGCATTATCTTCCGGCCGGTCCGCGTTGAGCCAGAAGTGATCGTCGACCTTTTCGGTGTCGGCGAGGGCTTCGCCCAGAATCGTACGTGATGCCGCTTGCGCGGCTGTCGCCGATGGCTTTTTGAAAGCCGATATCCTGGCCTCGCCCGAACAGAAAGAGCGTGGAAAACGGTGCTGTCGGATAAGGCTGGTTCAAGACGAACGTCTTCGCCATGCGCCAGGCGCTCGAAAGGCTCAAAGGGTCGGCTTCCTGCCAACCCGCCTTGGCGAAGCCTCGCGAAGCGCGTCCAATGTGCCGATCAGGGCGAGATTGACGGGATCGCCCGGCAGTCCGTCGCCGGTGATGGTGTAGCGGGGCACGTGCCGGTGCTGAAGCACCTTGAGCCCCATGCGCACTGTGTAGGGAAGGATCACATAGGCCGCGAGAGCGTAAGTCACGCTGAGCGCAAGGATAGACGGCAGCTCGTGATCGACCCAGTCGAAGACGTCGACGATCAGCCAAACGCTGAGCACGCCAAGCCCGAAGATTGCCAGGCGCTGGAGGGTGCGGATCAGGAATCTCACGGGCGCAATCGATCAGGTGTTGGCTGTGCGGTCTAGTCGAATTGGCGATCTCGGCAGGAGTTCGAGCCACCAATTACACTGAAGGCCCTCCTGGCGAAATCACCTTCACGTAGATGACCTTGCCGTCGCCAGGGCCGTAGAAATCCGGCAAGCGCGCCTGCTCGGTGAAGCCCATACGCTGATAGAAGCCGCGCGTCGGCGCGTAGCGGTCCGAGGACGAGGTGTCGGCATAGATCTGCTTGGCGCCGGCCCGGCGCATGGCCGTTTCCGCCCGCGCGTAGACCTGTGCGCCGAGCCCCTTGCCCTGCTCTTCCGGCGCGGCCGCGATCCAGTAGAGATCGAACGACCCGTCCGTGCCGTCAATCGGCCCGTAGCAGGCATAAGCCACAAGCAACGGGCCACGCTCGGCCAGCACGAAGTGATAACCGGAACGGATGCCCTTAGTGAGCCGCTCAGTTACGAGTTCGCCGGCGATGTCGACCTCGGCGGCGCTGAAGAAGCCGGTGCTGGTGACCAGGGAACGCACGCGCCCCACGTCGTGAGCCATCACGGCGCTGCGCCATTCGAGCGCCTCGCGCGGGCGTTTGGCGGCAAGATCCGGGGGCGCGGCGTCGCGTGCGGCGGAATGGCCTGCGGCAAGCCCAACGAAGAAGTTCCGCGTGTTGGTGCCGAGCGTACGGACGCGGTAACCGCCCTCCTGCACCACCAGCGTCGGATAGTTCTGCTCGCCGATCATGCGGCCAAGAAGCTGGAAATCCTTCGCGCCGTTGGACAAGTTCCCCGTTGGATCGCCGCGCGCGGTATCGAGACCGAGCGAGACCACCAGAAAGGCCGGGCCGAAGCGCTTCACCCGGCGCAAAGCTTCCGCCACGGCGTTGCGATGCTGCTCCGGCGTGATGTGCTCCGGCAGTGGGATGTTGAAATTGTACCCGGCGCCTGGGCCGATCCCCGTCTCGTCCCGGAAACCGGCGAAATAGGGATAGGCGAAGCTCGGATGGCCGTGCACCGAAACGGTGAGCACGTCCGCGCGGTCGTAGAAGATTTCCTGCTGGCCGTTGCCGTGGTGATAGTCGATGTCGAGGATGGCGACCTTGCCGTAACGCGCCAAAAGATTCGCCGCGACAGCCGCATTATTGAAATAGCAGAAGCCGCCGAAGGCATGGGTCTCGGCGTGATGGCCCGGCGGCCGCACCAGCGCATAGGCAAGTCCAGCCCCTTCCAAGATCTTCTCGGCGGCGGTCAGCGAGCAATCTACGGCCGAGCGGGCGGCGAGATAGGCGCTCTCGTTCAGCGGCGTGAAGGTGTCGATGCAGTAATAGCCGGCGAGCACCGTCTCGTCTTTCGGGGGCCGCGCCGCATTCCGCACCGGAAACACGTAAGGATAGATCGACTTCTTGGACCCGGCGATGAGGCACGCCTTGCGGATATAGTCGACAAGCCGCCCGTCATGTACGGCGCGGATATGCCGGTCGGAGAAGCGCTTGGTCGGCAGGCGCTCAAAGAGACCCGACGGTTCGAGCTCGGCCATGATCGAGCGGATGCGCACCGGCGCCTCCACGTAGCCGCGGTCTTGCACATGGTGGAGCGTGTGCGCGTCGTTGAGCACGAGCGCAATGCGCGGCGCGCCGGGCTGCCGCACCTCACCCTTCGGCGCGCGCCGTGACTTGACGTAGCGCGGCGCGCGCAGGACCACCGGATCGTCCTTGAACGAGTCGACAACTTTCTGCACGTAGCTTGCAGGCAATTCGCCGTATTTCCGCTCGAGGATGGCGCGGACCACCTTCCTCGCTTTGTCGCGGCTCGGCAGGTCGTTCGAACCGAGCCGGTCGAGCACGAGGTAAGGCGGGTCGGTGGAGCCCGCCGTCACCGGCGTTTCATAGGCGGTGTTGACGATCGGCAAGGCGCCGTAGCGTTCGTAGAATTTGAGCCGGTTCGCGTTGTCCGCCCTGATCTCCGGATTGGGACTGAGCGCCGGATCGTCAGGCAGGCACTCGAAGTAGAGCTGCGTGCCGAGCGCGCGCGCCTCTTCGCGGACCCGCTCGTAGAGCGCGGCCCCGATGCCGCCGCCCATGCGGCCCTTGGCGGTGGAGATGATCTCCAAATACGAGAAGCCTATATCCGGGAAATAGAGCAGCAGCGCCACGCCGAGTGTTTGGTCGCGGCCGTTCTCCGCCACGAACAGGCGCGAGACGAAGCGGTGCTTGAGCGGATTCGACAACTGGTCGGGCAGCTTGGCGATGTCCGCCTCCGGCATCCCGGAGAACTGCTCGCGCATGATCTTCTGTGCCGCCTCGATGGCCGAACGGTTCGCCGCGGCGGTTGCGTCGGCGACTTTGCGGATACGGAGCATCTCAGTTGCGGTCTGCGTTAGACGGTGACGGACAGCGCTCCACGCGAGCCTCCACGATCCGGCCGATCATGTCTTCATAGGCGAGGCCGCTCTCGCTCGCGGCGGCGGCAAAGCCAGCATCGGGACTGAGGCAAGGGTTGACGTTGACCTCGAGAATATAGGGCCTGCCTTCGGCGTCGACGCGAAAGTCGATTCGGGCATAGGAACTGAGCCCGAACAAGATCCAGGAGGCCTGTGCCAGGAGCGTCAGCCTGCCCGCCAAGGCGGGTGCGGTTTCCTCCAGGCCGAAGCGGCGCGGCGTCCCGGCATAGACGTCGCTGTCCGGCGCCCACTTGGCATCGTAGTCGACGATCCGCGGGCGTCCGTCCTTCCAGTCCTCAAAGGTGATCTCGGCGATGGGAAGCACGTCGACGCCCTGGGCACCGCCCAGCATCGCGACGTTGAACTCGCGGCCATCGATGAAGCTTTCCGCAAAATGCTCCGTCGTCCAACGCTCATTGCGCTCGGCAATCACTTGCGGTGCTTTGGTGCCGGGAACGACGGAGGACTCTTCCAAGCCCAAGGAGCCGTGCTCCCAGACCGGCTTGACGATGACGCGCGGCTGCTGGGCCATCCCGGTCCCGTCTTCAGACCAGTCGGGGGTCGGCAAGCCGGTCTCGGCAAGCCTCAGCTTGGTTTCGATCTTCGACAGCGTGTCGCGCCAAGCGTTGGTTTGGCAGCCCGTATAGGGAATACCCAGGGCGTCGAGGCGCTCCGGCACCATGGGGGCGAGCTTGCCGTCGCCGTCGACCGCATCAACGAGGTTGAACACGAGGAGGGGACGGGACGCCGACAATGCTTCGACTTCGGAAAGATCGGAAGCAAGCCCGATGATCTCGGTGTTGTAGCCGAGGTGCTTGAGCGCCGCCGCGACGGCGTCTGCCGCCACCAGAGTATCGATCTCATCGGGACGGCTCGTGGTCGCCGCGTGCAGGACGGGGATGAACCCTGGTGTCCCGGGTGCCATCACGCGGTGCGCCGCAAGCGCTCCCTGTCCGGGCGGCTGAGCCCATAGCGCGCCAGAC
>NZ_LPWD01000074.1 GCF_001723295.1 Methyloceanibacter marginalis | reverse complement strand
CGTTCAGTCCCGACGTGTCCTCACCTTCGAACTGAACCAGGATCGCGTCGAAGCCTTCAAGGATCCCCGCGTGCGGAAAGCGATGAGCTACGCCATCAACCGCGAAGCCATCGCCAAGAAGATCATGCGGGGGCAGGCCACCGCCGCCGGGCAGTTGAGCCCTCCCGGCTATGCGGGGCACGACCCGGCGCTCACGCCGCCTTACGACCTTGCCAAAGCGAAGGCGCTGATGAAGGAGGCGGGCTACGAGGACGGGTTCTCGGTAAGCATGGTGGCCCCAAATAACCGCTATGTGGGCGATGCGCGCATCGCCGAAACCGTCGCCGCCATGCTCGCCAAGATCAACATCAAGGTCGATCTTCAGACCCTGCCGAAGGCGCAATACTGGCAGCGGTTCGATGCGCGTGACGGTGACATGCTGATGATCGGCTGGCAGTCCGATACCCAAGACTCGGCAAACTTCTACGAGTTCCTAGTCATGACCCCGGACGAGACAACCGGTTACGGCCAATACAATGCGGGGCATTACTCGAACCCGGAGGTTGACCGGCTGACACTCAAAACTCAGTCGATGACCGACCCGGAGGCCCGCGCCAAGGTCCTCAAGGACATCGAGCGCATCCTTTATGAGGACGCGGCGCTACTGCCGCTCCAATGGCAGCATCTCGCCTGGGCGGCCCGCAAGAACGTGAAGATCGAGCCTGTGGTGAACGTCATCGACATGCCGTATCTCGGTGATCTTGTCATAGAATAGGGGCCTGAGAACAAAGGCCGTTCGGGTAGGGACATCCGATGCTGAAGAAGATCCTGCTGGTGCTGGTCGCGCTCGTCCTGGTGTTTGTGCTCGTCGTCGCGCTCCAACCTTCGGAATTCCATGTCGAGCGGTCCGTCACAGTCGATGCCCCGGCGTCGAAGGTGTTCGGCGAGGTGAACGACTTCCACAAATGGGAGGCCTGGTCCCCCTGGGCGAAGCTCGACCCCAATGCCAAGGTGAATTTCGAAGGACCAGAGGCCGGCGAGGGAACCGCGATGTCCTGGGCTGGGAATAGCGAAGTTGGCGCCGGCAAAATGACCCTGGTCGAGAGCCGGCCCGACGAGCTCGTGAAGATCAAGATCGACTTCACGGAGCCGTTCGAGGGTACGAGTGGGGCGCAGTTCGACTTCAAGCCGGAGGGCGATAAGACCGACGTCACTTGGAGCATGAACGACGACCACAACTTCCTGGAAAAGGCCATGTGTCTCATCATGAACGGGAAGAAGATGGTGGGCGAGCAGATGGAGCAGGGCCTCACCAAGCTGAAGCAGGTCTCAGAGAGCCAGAGCTAGCGCTGCGGGCGCTTCCTTCTGAGTCGTAACTCCGACCCCCGTCGGCTATAGTCTTGAACTGCGGTGGCTTTCGCCGCCGAGCTTTGGGGCCCGCGTGCTTGCGCGGGAGGTCGAGGGACGAGTAGGGGGGCGGCAGCTAACTTGGAATTGCCCGCTATCGGCAATGAAGTGGGATTTCCTGAAGGCCGATACCGCGCCGCGGCTGCCACCCAGTGCCCGCGCCGTCGTCATCATGGCGGCCATCGGCGCTATCACCGGACTCATTTCCAGCATCCCCTCGCCGCTGCCCGAAATACGTCTCGACGAAGACGGGTTCCTCTTGAATGCCGAAGGGGTTCCGCTGCATGCCGGCATCGCTTTCGGCGCTGGCATCGGCTTCAGCATGTGGCTCTGGGTCACCCGCGACCTGGGCCGGTGCTTTCTCACGATGGCGGTTGTTCTGATCGGCTGGCTTGCCGCCGTCAATACGGCCAACGACATGTACCAAGCGCTGGTTGGCTCGGAGCTGTTTGGTACGGTCCCGGGTGCCAAAGCGAACCGGGAGGTATTGGGTCTCTTGCTCGGCGGGATCGGCGGCGGCGCGGTGGGCGCCGGGCTGACGGCCTTCGGCACGGGGATCCCGGCCGAGCCTATCAGGCGAACCAAAAGCTGGATTCTGGTGGTGGTCGTCGGCACGGCTCTTGGCGCGCTGCTCTATCCGGCGGCCGATCTCAATGCGCTGCCTCTTCTTTTCATTCCGTGGCAGGCTCTGGTCGCCGCTGCGGTCGCGTTCGGCCTGACCCGCGCGTGATGCGTTCATGAAGGCCTTTCTCTCGGGGGCGGCCTTTATCGGCGGACGTCTTCTCCAAGCGCTGCTCGTCATGCTGGCGATTCTCGTCATCGCCTTTGCCGTACGGCAAAGCCTTGGCGATCCTTTGCGCGAGATCATGGGCCAGGCGGTGCCGGAATCCGAACGCGCCGAACTGCGCCATCAACTCGGCCTCGATGCGCCTTGGCCGGTTCAGCTTGCCGGCTATCTGAGCCGCGCCGCCACGGGCGATCTCGGCACCTCGATCATCTATAAGAGGCCTACGGTCGAGGTGGTGCTTGCCAAGTTCCCGGCGAGCTTCGAGCTGGTCCTTGGCGCGAGCCTTGTCGTGCTTCTTCTGGCCGTGCCGGGCGGAGTCTATTGCGCCGTGCGACCGCAGACGCTTCGCGCCAGGCTGGTTCTAGGCTTGAGCGTGCTTGGCATCTCGGTACCGGTGTTTCTCACCGGGATCTTTCTCATCACCGTTTTTGCCGTATGGCTCGATTGGTTGCCTGCCTTCGGCCGCGGCCAGACGATTGACCTTGGAGTTTGGCAAACGGGCCTGCTCACCCGCGACGGGCTTGCGCACCTCGTGCTGCCGGCGCTGACGCTCTCCTCGATCATGCTGCCGCTGTTCATTCGGCTGGTGCGCGGCGCCATGCTGGACGAACTCGGTCACGACTATGTGCGCACCGCGCGCGCCAAAGGCGCGTCGCCACTTCGCGTGTGGACCGTCCATGCGCTGCGCAACGCGCTCCTGCCCCTCGTTGCCGTGGGCGGTCTGCAAGTGGGCACGCTCATCGCCTATACGCTGCTCACCGAGACGGTGTTCCAATGGCCCGGCATGGGGTTTCTGTTTCTCGAGGCTGTCACCCGCGCCGACATTCCGCTCATCACCACCTATCTCGTGTTGGTCGGGCTCCTATTTGTCGTCGTCAACACGCTGGTCGACCTTTTGAGTCTGGCACTCGATCCGCGCGTCAGCCTCGAGGGCGCACGATGAGCGCCGGCGTCAGAGACGTGAACACACGCGCGTTCGCCACGTTCGCCGCTGCCCGGCCGGGCGCCGTGCTTGCCGGCATCGTGCTTGGCCTCATAGCGGTCGCCGCGTTCTTCGCCCCGCTGATCTCCCCACAAGATCCGTTCGATTTGGCGGGCTTCGACCTGCTCGACGCAGAACTGCCGCCCATCTGGCAAGAGGGGAGCGATCCGCGCTTCGTGCTGGGCACCGACGCCCAAGGCCGGGACCTTTTCAGCGCCATCCTCTACGGGACGCGCATCTCGTTACTGGTCGGTCTTCTCGCGGTGGTCATCCAGGCCGCGATCGGCGTCTCGCTGGGGCTCCTTGCCGGCTATTTCGGGGGAAGGGTGGATAGTCTGGTCACGCGCTTGGCCGACATTCAGCTCTCCCTCTCCACGCTGATGATGGCCATCATCGCGATGGCCCTCGTTCGGGCGGGGCTTGGCGGGGAGGCGTTGAGCCGCCTTGCCGTACCGCTGCTCGTCATCGTCATCGGCCTGGCGGAATGGCCCATCTTCGCCCGCACCGCCCGTGCGGCCACACTGGTGGAGACGGCCAAGGACTATATCCGGGCGGCCCGGGCGTTGGGCGGCAGCGATCTCGCCATTGTGCACCGCCATATCCTGCCGAATATCCTGTCCCCCCTGGTCGTTATCGCCACCACCCAAGTGGCCGGCGCCATCATGGCGGAGGCGGCTTTATCCTTTCTGGGCCTTGGCATGCCGGTCACCAAGCCGTCCCTCGGCACGTTGATCCGCTCCGGCTACGACCTCATGTTCGCGGGCACTTGGTGGGTCACGGTGCTGCCGGGCCTGATGCTGATCGGACTCCTGATTTCCATCAATGTTCTCGGGGACGCGTTGCGCGATTGGCTCGATCCGAGGGCCCGCGGCCGCTGAATCTGGCCAGGGCAGGCTAATCTGCTGCGACCTCTTGATAATTGGGGCCGCGACGACCCATAAGGTATAGTGAGCCAAGGCTTTCAGGCCACTTCAAGAACGTCGCGTTTCCACAAGCGAAGCCGCCGAGGAGGAGACGTCATGGAGACCCCGGGCCCGGTCAATCCGGATCTCGTCTATTCTTTGCGCCGCGTCACCGAGCGTGCTGCTTGCGCTGCTTTCAATTGGATCGGACGCGGCGACGCGGACGACGGCGGCCGTGCCGCCCTCGACGCTATGCGCAGCGCACTCGCGGAGATCGACATCGACGCGCGCGTGTGATCGGCGAGGCGACCGCGGGAGAGGCGCCCAGCCGCAGCGCGGTGAGCATCTCGGCCAGCCCGGTGCGTCGTTCAAGGCGGACATTGCCGTCGATCCCGTCGAGGGCACGAGCTACCTGGTGCGCGGCCTGACCAACGCACTCGCTGTTCTCCGCCGCTGTGCGCCGCGCGGCGCATGATGAATCCCGGTCCCGCCTTCTACATGGAGAAGTTCGTGGCCAGTTCGCTTGCCCGCGG
>NZ_LPWD01000073.1 GCF_001723295.1 Methyloceanibacter marginalis | reverse complement strand
CGTCGACACAAGCCCGGAAGAGGCCAGGGCGATGATCGACGTGCCCTATCTCGCGGCCTTCAACCTCACCCGCGCTTTCGCGCCGGCCATGATCTCCCGGGGCGCGGGCGGCCTCGTCTTCGTGACCTCGCCCGCCTCCTATCTCGCCTGGCCCAACGCGTCGGCCTATATCGCCGCGCGCCGCGCCCTGGCCGGCTTCGCCGAAGCCTTGCAGAGCGAATTGAAGGGAACCGGCGTGGCCGTCACCCTCGTGGTCCTTGGCACCGTCGACACGCCCTATTGGGAGCACAACCCCGATAGCCGCAAGAACGTGCCCCAAGCCGATCCGCGGCTGATGCCGACGCTCACGCCAAAACAAGCCGCCGACGCCATCTTCGAGGCGCGGCCCGAAAGAAGCTCTTCGTGGTGAAGCCGGCGGCCTACCGCGCGCTGTTCTTGCTGAACGCGCTGTTCCCCAAGACGGTCGCCAGTCAGCTCCGCCGCGCCGCCAAGAAAGCGCGGGCGTCAAAGGGCTAGCCGCCCGCCGCGTCAACGCGCCGCCGATAAACATATATTCTTAATATTGCTTTTTGCACTCCGTCTGCCTAAATAGGGAGGCAAGAGCCATTGTCTTGCATGGAGCATGGAGAGATCCGCCATGACCGACTGTCCCGGCACCGATTGCGCACAAGCGCATTCAGATCGCGCCGCGCTGTCCGATGACGGCATTCGCCTTCTGGTCGACCGCTTCTACGCCAAGGTGCGCCGGGACGAAGAGCTCGGCCCGATCTTCGCCCGCGCCATCGCCGACGAAGACTGGCCCGCGCATCTATCGACCATGCGCGACTTCTGGTCGTCGATCATGCTCACCTCGGGCCGCTATCACGGCAATCCCGTCGCCGCCCACCGCCGCGTCAAGGCCTCACGCCGGCGCTGTTCGAACGCTGGCTCACGCTCTTCGCCGAGACTTGCGCCGAACTCTTCGACCAGACGACCGTCGCCGCCTTCATGGACAAGGCAAAGCGCATCGCCACCAGCCTTCAGCTGGCGCTGTTCTATAGGCCCGAGCAGGACCGGCCGAGGGCCGCGCCGTGACCTACGTCGTCACCGAGAACTGCATCAAGTGCAAATACATGGACTGCGTGGAAGTGTGTCCGGTCGATTGCTTCTATGAGGGCGAGAACATGCTCGTCATTCATCCGGACGAATGCATCGACTGCGGCGTGTGCGAGCCGGAATGTCCCGCGGAGGCGATCTCCCCCGATACCGAGCCCGGGCTCGAGAAGTGCCTCACGCTCAACGCCAAGCACGCGGACATCTGGCCGAACATCGCGGTGAAGCGCGATCCGCCGCCGGACGCGGATTCCTTCAACGGCACGCCCGACAAGTTTGCCTATTTCTCGGCGAACCCCGGGCAAGGCGACGACGGCCCGGAGGAAACGCAACCCCCGCCGCAACCCGCGCCCGCGCCCGCAACGTGACGTCTAGCGGTGCTCCTCGACGCTCGCCGCGATCAGCGCCTTGTTGAAGGCGGAGAGCGCCCGGGACTGGCTGGCCCAGCCAACGATCTTGCTGCGGTCGTGCGTCTCGACCACGGGGAGCCGCTCCGCACCCATCGTGTCGAAAGCCCGCAACGCCGTCTCCAGGGTCTCGTCGGCCTGCAACGCCCGCTCGCGCTCCCCTTCGGGCAGCACGGCGGAATCGCCGTCTTGCAGCGGCCGCATGATGTCGGACACGCGGATGTCCCGCATCACCGTGCGATGGGGCCCTTCATGCAAGACGATGCCGCGGGATTCGAGCTGCGCCTGGAAGAAGGAGCGGCCGAGGATCATCTGGTTGATGCCGTTGGCAATGGCCACGGTGAGCAACAGCGCCAGGCTGAGCTCGAAACCGCCGGTGAGCTCGAACACCATCACCGTGGTTGAGATCGGCGCGCCGAGCACGGC
>NZ_LPWD01000072.1:10000-13864 GCF_001723295.1 Methyloceanibacter marginalis | reverse complement strand
TCACGCGCGATCTCGTAGATCTTATGCCCCTCGATCTCCAGGTCGTAATAGATGTCGGCGCCGATATTGCCGACGCGCCACAGCTGGATCTCGCCGGGCTTGATGGGGATGGTCGGGTTGCGCAGGCCGTTCACCAAACGATTGGTCTTGTCGCCGGGATCGGGCGGATTGGGCACCTTGCCGTGCTTGTTGATCTGAATGTCGCGCAGGATCATGAAGCGCTGCGTGATGTCCTTCAGTTCAGGCCAGGGATCGAGCACGCCGTCGACGCTGATCAGGCCCGAGAGGCCACTGCCGATCTGATACTCGGTCGTCCCGTGAAAATGCGGGTGATACCAGAACAGCCCTTGCGGATGGTCCTTCGGGAAATCGACCACGTATTGGTAGTCCTTGCCGGGCTCGACCGTGATGAACACACTGTCGGCCGGGGCGAGCGGCGAGACGTTGGTCCCGTGGTAGTGAAGATTGGTGCTCTCTCCCTCGCCCTTCTCGTTGGTGAGTCTGAGGCGCAGCGTTTCGCCCGGCTTGAGCCGCAGCGTCGGCGGCGCGAACAGGCCGTTGTAGAGGTTCGTGGTGACCTTCTTGCCGGCGACCTCGATGGTGTGGGGCCCGACCGTTAGCTCGGTCTCGAGCACCCCATTTTCGCTTTCGATCTGAGGAGACTCCGCGAAAGCCGGACGCTTGTCCTTATCTTTGGCTATGGCGGAGAGCGGCGCGAGCAGGAGCAGCAGCGCACTAGAACAATTCAAAAGTATTCGTGAAATTGATCCGAAAGAGGCCGGTCTCTTTGCTTTGAAACCTCTTGGTCTCTCCATCGCCGAATCAACCCCCTCCCAGAGAACTTTCGTAAATCCGCCTTATCACTCCGATCTTTTCTGGACAACATGAGTGGCCGTGATTTCTGCTCAAGGACAAAGCTGAGCGCGGCGCATGTTGGCTTGGCGATCCTTTTGAAGCCAATCGCAAAGCTAGCCGGCCAGCCTCTCGCGGATACGGTCGATGCGGCGTGGCCGCCCTCAATCTAGCCGCAACCTTTTCCCACAATACTCCGAGGCGCTTTGCCGACGAGGGGACTTGAGGGGGGCATGAGGGGGGCACTTCTCCTAGCTTTGCTGTGCGGGCTGGCTGTGGCCGGCTGTAGCGGCCGCGCGCCCCAGGGCGCCGCCGTCGACACCTCGAACCTGACCGAGCGGGACTGCCTCGTGCGGGCCATGTATTTCGAGTCGAACCGCTCGAGCCCCGATGGGCTCATGGCGGTCGGCACGGTGGTGATGAACCGGGTGGATTCGGCGCGCTTTCCGAGCACCATTTGCGGCGTCGTGGGTCAACACCGCCAGTTCGCGCCGGGCGTCTTAACCCGGGCGGTCGATGCCCGGCAGGCGGCGCCCGCCGCGCGCGCCGCCGACGCCATTATGAACGGCGAGCGCTACGCGCCGGTCGGCAAGGCGATGCACTTCCACATGGCGAGCTACAAGAACCCCTACCCGGCCCGGTATGTGACGGTGGCCGGCGGCAACGCCTTCTATCTGAAACCAGGTCGCCGCTGGCAGAGCGAATATACCGGCACCGTGGCGGCGGCCTCGTCCCCGAAGCAGGGGCCCATCCAGTCTCTTTATCAGAAGGCCGCGGCCGTCGCCGCGCACGGGCGGCCGGGGCCACCTTGCGACCCGGCCTCCAGCCTCGCCGCCACCTCGCTTGCCTGCGAGAGCGAGATGGAAGGCCAATAACGCACACAAAAAAGCCGCCGCGGGAGGTCCCGGCGGCGGCTAATCGTGGTTCGACAAGCGCTCAAGTAGGCCAAAGGCCGGTAGCGCAAAGCAAAAATCAGGCGCTACTCGCCCTTGAGGCCCTTCTCGAAATATTTGTGGACGACCTTGTCCTGGTTCTCCAGCAGCCAGTCGATCGATGGCTGGAAGGTCATCGCCTTGTGGATCGCCTGCGTGGTGGCCTTGCGGTGGATGTCGAACAAGACTTGATGGTCGAGATCCTTGACCTCGACGATCCCGGGATTGAGCCACACCGAAACGATGATGCCGAGCGCGTCACACTTGTCCTTGGGGATGTCGCCCGAGCGCACGGCATCGAGCACGCCCATGGCCGTGGCGTATTGCACCGTGCCCATGAGGATATTGGTGTAGCGCGAGTCCTTGACGGTGACCTTGCTGACGCAGAGCGTGGGCGGACGCACCATGACGTCGGTGTTGAGCAGCGCGAGCACGCGGGAGTGGCCCTTGACCTGATCGCCGAGGAGACTGGCGAAAGCGGTGCCGAACGGCCCATCCATTTCACCGATTGCGACTTCCGGTTCCGCGGCAGTGCCGGGCGGGCCGCCGGCGACGAGGCTCTCGCCCACTCTCAAGACAATGCGATCGGACATGCTGCGACTTCGTCCCTGTTGTTGTGATGGAATTGGCCGGACTATGGCCGCCCGGGCACTCAGTCGCAACGCTTCACGCACAAAAAAACCGCCGCGGGATTTCTCCTCGCGGCGGTTCTTGTCGTGGCTGCCACTCTCTTGTCGAAGCAAGATTCTGGCGAAACCAACTCGTGAAAGAGGGGAACGCGCTCTATAGAGCACGTATTCTCGATGAGGGCTCTGGGAGCCCGAATTGCGCTCACGTAGCTCAGAGAGCGGTAGCGCAACAAAGCTGCGCTCGACGCGATCCGCGGTAGCGCAGCAATCGCGTGTTCAAACAGGCCAAAGGCCAAGAACACGACGAATGAATTTTGAAACCGCCCTTGGCAAGCCTGGCGACGACCTACTCTCCCAAGTCTTGAGACTTAGTACCATCGGCGCTGGAGCGTTTCACGGCCGTGTTCGGGATGGGAACGGGTGGGGGCGCTCCGCCAAAATCACCAGGCCAGCGAAGGGCGGTTTCAAATCTGGTCTCAACCCGCGCATATGAAGCGCGGTTCTTGCACCAATCCAATTGCCCTCAAGTAGCGCAAAGCGCGGTAGGGCAAATCAGATGGGCACTGACAATGAAAGCAATCAAGCCGATCGAGCTATTAGTACTGGTTAGCTTCACGCATTGCTGCGCTTCCACACCCAGCCTATCAACGTGGTGGTCTTCCACGGCTCTCAAGGGAGAACTAGTTTCGAGGTAGGCTTCCCGCTTAGATGCTTTCAGCGGTTATCCCGTCCGCACTTAGCTACCCTGCTGTGCCGCTGGCGCGACAACAGGTCCACCAGAGGTGCGTCCATCCCGGTCCTCTCGTACTAGGGACAGATCCTCTCAATTCTCCTACACCCACGGCAGATAGGGACCGAACTGTCTCACGACGTTCTAAACCCAGCTCACGTACCACTTTAATCGGCGAACAGCCGAACCCTTGGGACCTGCTCCAGCCCCAGGATGTGATGAGCCGACATCGAGGTGCCAAACGATGCCGTCGATATGGACTCTTGGGCATCATCAGCCTGTTATCCCCGGAGTACCTTTTATCCGTTGAGCGATGGCCCTTCCACACGGGACCACCGGATCACTAAGGCCGACTTTCGTCTCTGCTCGACTTGTCAGTCTCGCAGTCAGGCAGGCTTATGCCTTTGCACTCGACAGCTGATTTCCGACCAGCTTGAGCCTACCTTCGCACGCCTCCGTTACTCTTTGGGAGGCGACCGCCCCAGTCAAACTACCCACCATGCACTGTCTTGGACCCGGATGAACGGGCCGCAGTTAGATATCCATAATCGTAAGGGTGGTATTTCAAGGTTGGCTCCCCTGGAACTGGCGCCCCAGGTTCAAAGCCTCCCACCTATCCTACACATGCAGTTACGAATACCAGTGCAAAGCTATAGTAAAGGTTCACGGGGTCTTTCCGTCTAACCGCAGGAACCCCGCATCTTCACGGGGAATTCAATTT
>NZ_LPWD01000072.1:0-5000 GCF_001723295.1 Methyloceanibacter marginalis | reverse complement strand
CGCCGTGGGGGATTTGCGCGCCGTAAGCTTGGCCAGGCACTCGTGCCGGCCGCGCCCCGTGGACTCCCCACCATTCTTCTCGGCGAGACCCCGAAGACCGACCGCGAGCTGCCGCCGGTCTATCTCTGCGAAACGGGCCATGACGGCGCCGGCACACGCCTCAAATGGATGGCGAGCACCTGTCTCGCCGGCATGGTCGGCGTCTGCCTCATCGGCGTCGCCATCTATGCCTCCATGAATATGTCCGACGGCTCGGGCATGGTGAATTCCATCAAGCGCGCGAGCCTCGCCGCCCTCCAGCCGATCAGAGGCGCCCGCCTCGCCCAAGACGCCCAGAGCGCCTCCGGCCAGAAAGAAGACCGCATTGAGACGACCTCCGCCGCTCGCCAGCCGCCATGTTATCCACGACACGGTGGTGGAACGCCAAGGCAGCCGCGAGTCATCACCATCAAGCCCTATCTGCGCATCGTCGCCGGCCTTGCCACCGACATTCCCGAGAACGCCGACGAACTCCTCCTTCAATCCCTTCAAGCTCTATTCCGACACAACGCCGATCGGCGACGGCGAGGACGCGGCCGATTCCAGCCAGTCGCTCGTGGTCGATGTGGTCGACGTGCCCGGGGGTGTCCTGCCGGCCGCCGACAACATCGAGCTCGAGCCCGACCGGGTGAATCGCCTGGTGGCGCGCGCCGCGGAGAACTTCGCTTATGCGGACCAGCCGGTGGCGCTTGGCGAGAGCGGCGGCGAGGCCAGGCTCCAGCTCGCCTCCTACCGTCCCGACGAGGTCGAGCGCCCGCGCTTCCTGCCCAACACCACCGTGATGCAGAAGACGCTCGACGAGGAAGACGACCTCAACGAGGAAGAAGTCGCCAACGCCGAGACCAAGATCATCGAGGTCGGCAAGGGCGACAATCTGATGGGCGTGTTCGTCGAAGCCGGCACCGACAAGTCTCTGGCCACCGCCATCGTCGACAGCCTCGATGCCGTGTTCGGCCCCGAAGATCTGCGCCCCGGACAGAAGCTCGACTTCCGCCTCGTCCCGGCGCATTCCGACTCCGGCCAGATGGAGCCGGTCCGTGTCAGCATCTTCGATAAGGACGGCAACCACATCGTCACCGCCGCGCGCAACCGCGACGGCGACTATCTCGCCTCCACCAGACCCCCGACGGCGAAGTGGTGATCACGGCCTCGAACCGCGCCAGCCTGTATCAGAGCTTCTACCAGGCAGCCCTCGACCAGAAGCTTCCGTCCGACACCATCCTCAAGCTGCTGCGCGTCCATTCCTACGACGTGGACTTCAAGCAGAAGGCGCGCTCCGGCGACACGTTCGAAGTGTTCTTCGACGCCGACGGCTCGAGCGGCGACGAGGCGGGCGAACTGCTCTACACTGCGATGACGGTCGGCGGCGAGGTCCGCAAATTCTACCGCTTCCGCACCCCGGACGACACCATCGACTACTATGACGAGCACGGCTCGAGCGCCAAGAAGTTCCTGATGCGCAATCCCGTGAAGGGCGGCCGCTTCACGAGCGGATTCGGCACCCGCCGCCATCCGCTGCTGCGGCGCATCCGCATGCATACCGGCGCGACTGGGCCGCGCCGTCGGGCACCCCGATCCTCGCCGCCGGCGACGGCACCATCGAGATGGCCGAGCGCCACGGCGGCTACGGCAACTATATCCGCATCCGCCACGCCAACGGTTTCGCCACCGCCTACGGCCACATGACCCGCTTCGCCCCCGGCTCCAAACCCGGCGCCCACGTGAAGCAAGGCCAGATCATCGGCTTTGTCGGCTCCACTGGCCGCTCCACCGGCCCCCATTGTCACTTCGAGGTTCTGGTCAACAACAAGTTCGTCAACCCGATGACCATCGCCGTACCGCGCGGCCTGAAGCTCGAAGGACGCGAGCTCGCCGCCTTCCAGAAAGAGCGGCGCCGCATCGAAGCCCTGATGCAGCTCGATCCCGTCACCAGCCGCGTCGCTCAAGTGACCCAGTAATAATTCGTCCAGTAAGTCTCGAAGACCTCTCCTTCTCTCTCCCCTTACAATCAGGTCGCCGAACCGCGCCGAGGAGCCGCAGGCCTACCTGAACACGCGGGCGAGGAGCGCTGTGGCGACCCTGCTGGGGCGCACATCGTGGACCTCGGCATGGTAGGGTCCGGCATAGACGTGCTGGATCAAGGCCTTCCGGTTCGCGGGGCTTTCGGCGAAATGCACCGCGAAATTGTCCTTGCCGATGCGCGCGACGGTCGCCCTCACGTCGAGATTGTCGTAGCGCACATGCACGGGCGTTCCCAACGCCGCTGGCGCCGCGCCTTTGAAGCGCATGCCGGAGACGGAAATGTCGGCGATCTGATACCACTGCGTCCCGCTGGGCGTGGCGAGCAGGCCCGTCCGGTTCACATTGAAGCGTTCGCTGCCGCGCCGGTCGGCGGCTTCCACGGCGACGAAGCAGGCAAGAAGGAGGAGCGCGATATTGTACCAGCTCCACAGGAGCGCCATGCCGCTCGCATCGGCCAGCGGCCGCGTATCGTCGAGCACGAACGACCAGAGAATGCCCGCGACCGTCAGGAATAGATAAGGAAAGAAGCTGCGCAGGAGCGGCCACTGTATCGACTTGACGGCGCGGCTGCGGCCCTTGGCGGTCACCTTGAACTTGTGGCCCTGCTTCTTGAACAGGCCGATGGCGCACGACTTGATAATGGCGTCGGCGCATAGCAGCTGACTGAGATCCGACATGATCGGGATGAGACGTCCGCGCGAAATCCAGGTGGCGACGGCGATCTGCGCGGCGAATGCCGGTGCGAAATAGGAGATCGCGTCGCCCACATTGGCGTAGACCGCCTGAATGTCGAACAGGAGATAAATCGCCGGAACGATGAGCGTGAGGGCGCGGAAGGTGAAGGTCATCGACCAATGCAGGAACGTCTCGACAAGGCCGACCCTGTCGATGAAGCTGAGCCCGTTGCCGATGCGGAACGGTCCGCTTGCGCCGCGAACGATCTGCATGAAGCCGAGCGCCCAACGGCTGCGCTGCGTGATGTATTCCTTGAGCCCTTCCGGCGCGAGCCCAAGCGACAGGATCTCGTCGAGGAAGACCGTGCGGAACCCCGTCTCCTTCAAGCGTAGCGTCAGCAGATAATCTTCGGTCACGGAGTCCGTCGGGAAGCCGCCGATCTTCATCAGAGGGTCAAAGCGGATGAGTGAGGATGTGCCGCAGCAAAAAGCGCAGCCCCAAGCGTCTTTGGCCGGCATCACGACGCCGAAGAAATAGCGCTGCTCGTCCGGCCAGACCCGCGTCATGGAAAGATTGGTCTGGATGGGGTCGGGATTGAAGAAGTGCTGCGGCGTCTGCACGATGCCCACGTTCTCGTCCCGCATCAGCGACATGGTGCGCTTCAGGAAGGTCGACTTCGGCACGAAGTCGGCATCGAGGATCGAGATAAAGTCCGGCTTCTCCGGCAGGGATGCGAGATGCGCGAGCGCGTTGTTGATGTTTCCGGCCTTGGCGTGCGCATTGTCCGGCCGCGTGATGTAGCCGCAGCCATGCTGCTCGCACAGCTTTTCCAGCCAGGCGCGCCGGCCGTCGTCGCAAACCCATAAGCGGAAGTTTGGATAGTCGAGCGCCAGGGCGCCGATGACTGTGCGCTCGAGAATGCTCTCGTCTTCGTTGTAGGTGCAGATCAGCACGTCGACCAAGGGCGGCCGCGGCAGGTTGCGCACCCATGGCAGATTGCGCTCCACCTCCGGCGTGCGGTTGATCGTTCGCGTGAGAAACAGAAGAGAAAGCGTCCCGCCGATCATGGCGAGCGTCTCCACCACCACGAAGATCAGCCCCGCCGCGTAATCGAGTGTGAGGCCGAGCGGCGGAAGCGTGAAGCCGATCCGCCACAGCAGATAGCGCCAAGACACGAACAGGCAGAGGGCAATGACCCCCGTCCGGATCCAGCTATTGTCGCGGCTGAGCCAGGGCAGCACCGCGATCGCCAGAAACACGATGGTCAACCCGGGGAGGAATTGCTCCCAATAGGTGACGCCCGATGCGTAGGTCATTTGGCGGCAGCAAGCGCCGTCATCGGTCCCGTGGCGGTGTTGAACGTCACCTTGCCGGTGCGCCCAACATGGCAATCCGGTCCCGTCGCCAGGTTCGGCACCTCCACCGACACGTGATACGGCTCACGCGCCAAGGCTGTCTGCTTGATTGCCAGATTGGCGGGCGCGGCAGCCAAGCCATGAAGACCGGCGACCCGGCCCTGCCGCTCTTCGGATTCCCCACGCAGATGGAACGTGGCCGGCTGACCGATCTTGAGCGCGTTGTAGACCGCTTCGCTGACCGCGGCGCTCACGAGAACACCACCGCAATCCAGGACCCGGATCAGCTCCTGGCCCTGAGAGACCTGCTCACCGTCCGAGGTCAGCACTTCCCAGATACGGCCGGGAACCGGCGCCGTCAGCTTCGCCTCCGAGCGCAAGGTAAAGCGCTGCTCTTCTTTCGTCAGCTCCGACTGGAGCTGCGCGATGCGAAGCGTCTTCTCGTCGATCTCGCCGTCCAGGTCGATGACCTGCTGCGTGACCTCGTCGAGCCGCTGGGCGGTGCGCGGAATGTCGTTGTAGCTGTCCCCGACGAATAGGCCACGTCGCGCGGCGTCGAGCTCGATCTTGGTGCCGGTCAGCTTCTGCCTGAGCGATTCCGCCATGTTGACGGCCACCTTGTGGTCGCGCTCGGCCTTGTCGAGGGCCGCATCCGTCTGCCAGCCATTCGCCTTGAGGCGCGTGGCCCGCGACAGCGCACTTTCGGTCTCTTCCCGTTTGGCGGTCGCGGCCGCCGATCTCGGCCGTGAGCTCGGCGACACGCGCCTCGAGCTGCGCGACGCGGCCGGTCTGAAAAGCGTCACGCTGCTCGCGGAGCTTGCCTTGCAGGCCCTGGAGTTGCGCCTTGCGGCGGGTGAGCGCGTCACGCTCGGACTGAAGCCCGGAGATCTGGCGGCGCAGCGCATCGAG
>NZ_LPWD01000071.1 GCF_001723295.1 Methyloceanibacter marginalis | reverse complement strand
TGCGCCTGCGCCACGTGCCATGTCTATGTTGAGACGAGTGGCGCGAAGCCACCGGCCAGCCGGAGCAGATGGAGGAGGACATGCTCGATTTCGCTTTCGATATTCGTCCGTCGAGCCGTCTCTCCTGTCAGATCAAGGTGACCGAGGCCCTCGATGGCCTCAAGGTCCGGATTCCCGAAAAGCAGTTCTGAGGCGCTATGTCAGAGGATGTGATCAAGACCGACGCGGTCATTATTGGGGCAGGACCCGTTGGGCTGTTTGCCGTGTTCGAGCTCGGCCTGGTCGACGTGAAAGCGCACGTGATCGACATTCTCGACCGGCCCGGCGGCCAATGCGCGGAGCTCTATCCGGAGAAGCCGATCTACGACGTGCCCGCGCTCGCCATCGTCACCGGCCAGGAGCTTACCGACCGGCTGATGGAGCAGATCAAGCCGTTCGGCGCCGAGTTCCATTTCAGCGAGCGTGTCGAAACGCTGGAGAAGACGGATGAGGGCTACCGCCTCGTCACCGACGCCGGCACCACGTTCGAATGCAAGGTCGTGGTAATCGCCGCGGGCGGCGGATCCTTCACGCCGAAGCGGCCGCCGCTTCCGGGCATCGAGCAGTACGAAGGCACCTCGGTGTTCTATTCGGTCCGCAAGATGGACGCGTTCAGGGACAAGGACGTGCTCATCGTCGGCGGCGGCGACTCCGCGCTCGATTGGACCTTGAACCTTCAGCCGGTCGCCAAATCGCTGACGCTGGTGCATCGCCGTCAAGAGTTCCGCGCCGCGCCGGCCTCCGTGCAGAAAATGCTGGAGCTGGTCGATAGCGGCAATATCTCCTTCAAGCTCGGCCAGGTGACGGAGCTGCACGGCGATAACGCTCAGCTTACCGGCGTTACGGTCAAGCGCCCGGACGGCTCCACCTTCGAACAGCCGACCGAGGTCATGCTGCCCTTCTTCGGGCTCACCATGAAGCTCGGCCCCGTCGCCAATTGGGGGCTCAATCTCGAAGAGAACCTGGTGCCCGTGGACACCGAGAAGTTCGAGACGAGCGAGAAGGGCATCTTCGCCATCGGCGACATCAACGCCTATCCGGGCAAGCTGAAGCTGATCCTGTCGGGTTTCCACGAGGCCGCGCTCATGGCGCAGCAGGCGCACAAATATGTGCACCCGGACAAGAAGCTCATCTTCCAGTACACGACGTCCTCGTCGAACCTCCAGAAGAAGCTCGGCGTCAAGTAGCTGTCTTTTGAAAGGGCCTTAGGCGAGCGAGCGGTAGACCGCGACGTCGTAGGGGCTGAGCAGCCGCACCTTGAGACGCTCATGAGCGGGCAACTCAGCGCGCGCAAATACGCCGCTCGCCTCGACGAGATCGGTCGCGACCGGATCGACGAGGATCAGATAGAGCCGCCGCGGCTTGTGCCGGTACGACACCACGATGTTGTTCAAAACCTCGGCGAAGATTTCACGCGAGAACGGATTGAAGAAGTAGTGGACGGCCTCGCCGTCCGGCGTCCCCACCTGGCTCGCGTCTTCCAGCACGCATTCGACGTTGCGGCAGAGCATGCGCGAACGCGGATACTGCGCGATGTTCATCTCCGCATTGTCATGTAGCTCCTCGGCGAACTCGACACCGGCCACGGCGGCGAAGGGATGTTCCGAGGCGAGCAGCATCACGCGGCCTTTGCCGGCGCCGTAGTCGACGAAGGTGAGCTTGGAGAGATCGTAGTCGACGCCGGCGAGCGCCCACTCGAACAACTGGCACGGCGTCGGCCGGTAGTCGTGACCGTGCGCGCGATTGGCGCCGGCGATCGTAAGGCCCGATAGCGGGAGCGGGTCCTTGGTCGGCGAGAAGAAAAGTTGCTCTTTCGGCGGATCGAGCACGCGCGCATGCAGCCAATGCAGGAACTCGCGATAGTCCTGCTTCATCCGTTCGGGACGCGCATGTTCCTTGAGCTTCGCGCCGGTGCGCTCGATCTCGGGCAGGACATTGCCGCGCCCATATTCGGCGGCGCGCGCCAGGCCGTCCTTGGTGGCTTGCTTCGTTTGACTTGATGTCTTGTCGGCGAGCTTTGCGATGCGTCCCGCGAGACGGCTGCGCAGAAGGCCGCGACCGGCCGCGACCGCGTTGGCCGTCGCGTCCTTGGCGTGGGACGCGGCGTTCACGGGCACCGCCTTTGCGCGATCGCGCGGCGGAACCGCAGCTTGCGATTCTACGGCCTCCGGGCCCCGGGGTACGACCGTCATGGGTAACTCCCCCTCATGCGCAAAGATTGGGCACGCATGGCCCGCGAAGCAAGCGCTTTTTGGGCAGCTTAGCCATTCTCCGCCGCACGCCCCGTTCGGCTGGATGTGCTATCCTCTTGATTCGCGAGGGAGACCCGCGTGGGACGGCCAGCACAGACCCAAGCGGCGGGGAGCAAGGCGTGCAGGCAGAAGATTACCATGACACCGTAAGACCGGGCCTCATTGCGATGTTGCCCCGGCTGAAACGCTTTGCCGACGTGCTGGTCGGTGCGCGCGACGAAGGCAAGAGCCTGCTCGGCCGCGCACTCCGACGCATGCTCGCCGAGCAGCATCGCTATCAGCGCGGCACGGCGATCGATGTCTGGGCCTTTGGCGAGGTCTATCGTCACTGGCTGCACGAGTTGCGCGACCATGCCGATCCCGTCGCGCGCGCAAGATCGACGACGCGCGTTTCGGCGAGTTGTTCTACCCGGAAGGTGAAGACTATTTCGATGCGCCGGTCATCGCTTTTCTCGGCGCGCTGCCGCCGCAGCAGCGCCTCACCCTGCTTCTCGTCTACGGCGAAGGCTTCGAGCACGAGGACGCCGCGCGCATCCTCGACGTCTCGCCGGAGACGATCGCCGCGCGCCTCGTGCGGATTAGCGCGTCGCTTGCGGACCGTTTGAGCGCGCGGGCGCCGGCGTCCGCCGCGGCGATTGTCGAAACCCTCTATCCCGAAGGCTCAGAGGCTCACCATGACCGAACTCGGCGACGAACTCCTGGTGGCTTATGTCGACGGGCAACTCGCGCGCAAGCAAACCCGCGCGGTGGAAAAGGTTCTCGATCAGGACGACGTGCTGGCCGCGCGTCTCGATGCTCTGAAACACGCCCATGCGCGTCTCGAGGCGGCCTTCGAAGCGATCCTGGCCGGTGAGGAGATGGATGTCTCCGCCGTCGCGGTGCCGCAAGACGACGGCCTTCGCATCTCCTGGCGTGCGGTCAAGCTCACGCTCGCCGCGCTCGGCATCGTCG
>NZ_LPWD01000070.1 GCF_001723295.1 Methyloceanibacter marginalis | reverse complement strand
CAGGTCACTGACGGCGGACTTGCCTTGGCGGGAAGTATGGCGTCCTGCGCCGTGACTTGCGCCTTGAAGGGAGTCCCGCCGCTTCAGCCAGGCGCGGTAGTAGTCGTCCTCGGTCAGCCAGCCATTGGCGACCAACGCTTGGTGGGGATGGACGCCCCACCGGTCCGCCAGCACGCAAGCATGCGACAAGGTCGCCGCGTTGACATGGCGCCCCAAGAGAAAGTCGTACTCCGCCTCGGCAGGACGCTGCGCGTCCACGCCAGGACGTCGGCCCGGCGAAAGCGCCGCGCGAGACTCGACAACAAGCGACACGGGAATGCCCCCAAGAACGCAGCCGGAAGTATTCTTCCTTATTTTGAGCGAGACGCAATATTCCTTCGGGATCGGAAGCTGAAGAGTGTCTTATACAAGTAAAAAGCGCCGAACCCACAAACACAACTATAACGAGTACATTCCCGCTGGCCGTGCCCGCAAAGCCGCGCTAAGAGGGAACACCGACACGACGCGGCCTGGTGATTTCTCGATGACAAGACGTTTGCCTGTCTGGCTTGCCGTACTGGCTTTCGCGGGCGCTGCTTGGCGCCGTTGAGCGTCCACGCCCAAGAGCCCAAGCCCGGGCCAAAGCCCATCGTGCCGGACAATTGGCAGGGCGACGCGCTTCGGCCTAAGCCGGACATGAAGGGGATCGAGACAATCCGCTTCATCACCGACTCCGACTATCCACCGTTCCATTATTACGACGAGGTGGGCGCACTAACCGGCTTCAACGTCGATCTCGCGCAAGCCATTTGTGAGGTCCTTGAGGTCGAGTGCCAGATCAAGGCCACCAATTGGAACGATCTGATTCCGACCTTGGATCGTGGTGAGGCGGATGCGGCCATCGCTTCCATTCGTATCACGGCCGAAGCCCTGCAGCCGCCGACTTCACCTCCCGCTATTACGCGACGCCCGCGCGCTTTGCGGCGCGCAAGGACAGCGAGCTTGACGACATCCGGCCCGAGACGGTTGAGGGTCTCAAGGTCGGCGTGGCCAAGGATACCGGCCACGAGCCTATCTCAAAAAGTACTTTCCTGAGGCGGCCATCGCCACCTTCGATACGAGCGAGGACGCGCAGAAGGCCCTGAAGGATGGCGCTATCGATCTCGTGTTCGGCGACGGCATCACGCTCACCTTTTGGCTCAACGGCGTGACCAGCGAGTCGTGTTGCGAGTTTCGCGGCGGACCTTATCTCGATTCAAGCTTTTTCGGAGAGGGCGTCGGCATCGCGGTGAAGAAGGGCAACCGCAAGCTCGCCGAGATTCTCACCTATGGGCTCGAGCAGGTTCATGCCAGCGGCCGCTACGAAGAGCTGTTCCTGCGCTATTTCCCCATGAATTTCTTCTAGGCCCGCTTGCTTGGCGTGCCCTTCGGCGGCCGGAGCCCGGGCTCGGAGCTTCGTTTCGAAACGGGAGCCACAAGCTCCAGCCGAAGCGAGTCGGCTCCTCGCTCTGATAGGGGGTAAGCCCGATCGTCATGCCTTGATGGCCGCCTTCGGGCTGAGCCGTATAGGTCCGGAACAGCCGGTCCCACACCGAAAGATTGAAGCCGTAATTGGAATCGTGCTCGCGCCGCTGCACCGAGTGATGCACGCGATGCATGTCCGGCGTCACCACGAAGATGCGGATCACGCGGTCGACCCAGCCCGGCAGGTCGATATTGGCGTGATTGAACATCGCGCAACCATTGAGGATGACCTCGAACAAGAACACCGCCAGCGGCGACGCGCCGAGCGGCACCACGACGATGATCTTCCACAACATGGAAAGCGCGATCTCGACCGGGTGAAAGCGCACGGCCGTGGTTACGTCGATGTCACGATCGGCGTGATGCACTTTGTGCAGGCGCCACAGGATCGGGATCTTGTGGGAGGCGAGGTGCTGCGCCCAGATGGCAAGATCGAGTGCGACCAGTGCGAGGACGATTTTCACCCATTCCGGCCAGGCCACGTTGTTCAAAAGACCAATGCCGTTCTCCTGCGCGTACAAAGCAGCGGCCACGGCGGCGACCGGCACGGCGAGCGCCGCCATGAGGCGCAACAGCACGCTGGCGACGACGCTGATCCCGACATTGGTGAGCCAGCGCCGCCCCTTCGAGACGATGAGCGTACGCTTGGGCAAAGCGAGTTCGACCAGCGCCATCAGCAGAAAGATACCCGCGAAGACGCCAAGCCGGACCGCCGTGTCGTTGGGGCCTAAGAGATTGTCCATGTCACAGATATAGGCGCTGCTTTGAGGTCCGTCAGTGTGGCGCGCCCCCGCGGACAAGCCAACTGCCACGGCATCACAACAGCGAGACCGGCCTGATCGCGATCAGGGGAGCTAAAAGGGGCGGTGCCGAGAAGCACCGCCCCTTAGGAACGTCGGAGATCGCTTTGCGCCTCAGGCCTTTTTCGCCGCGGCCCGAACGGACTTCTTTGCCGGCGCCCGGGTGGTGGAGCGCACGGCGGGTTTCTTGGTCTCCCGTTCCTCCTTCTTGCCGTGAAGCTGGAAGGCGAGGACCAGCAGCATGACGCCGAACAAGATGGCATAAGCGCCGAGCCACCAAGTGAGCACGACCGCGCCCACGACCGGCGCGATGAGCAGTACCGATGCCGAAGACCGAGCGATGCCGCCAAGCGCCAGCCACCAACGCCCGTGGTCGATCTTCAAGGTGAGGGCCGCGGTCAGCATCAATGCGCCGGAGATAACGGCCCACACGGCGATGAGGATGACGAAGGCCACGGTGGTGATCGCGGGCCACACGAATGCGATCACGCCGGCGGCGAGATCGACGACGCCTTCGAGGATCAGCAGACCCCAGCGTTCCCCGTTCCGCGCGGCCTTGATGCCGGAGGCGATGGCAAGCACGCCGTCCACCAGCATGTAAGCCGAGAATAGGAGAATGAGTGCCAGAATCGCGGCTGACGGAACCAAAAGACAGATCAGGCCGAAGGCGACGCCGAGCAGGCCGCGCAAGCCCACCGCCCACCAGCTATCGGCCAAGACCTCGCTCAGCGCGTCATGCCGCTCCATTGATGTGGTTGCAGCCATGAAGGGCCTCCTTCGGGGTTATGGGGAAACTCTCGGTGCGTCGGCCTCGTGCAAAACCAATCCGCGCAGATGTTGAAACCAAAATAAAGCGGCCGCGCCGTGAAATCCGAAGTTGTCCACACCCCCAGTCTCGCGCGTCACAGTTCCAGGCTGTCCTCGGATACGAGCGCTGAGAGCGTCTGTCGCAGCCAGTAGTGGCCGGGATCTGGTCGAAGCTCGCATGCCATAGCAGCGAGATGGTGAAGCTCGGCAGATCGATCGGCACGGGGCTCGTGGCCAGACCGAACGCGTCCGAAAAGTAGCGCGCGAGCCGAGACGGCATAGTGGTGATGACGCGCGCGCGGCGCACTACGAAGGGAACGGCGAGAAATCCTGGCGTGGTCATGACGATGCTGCGGCGAAGCTTGTGCTTGACGAGCGCCTCATCGACGGCGCCGCGGGCATCGTCGGCGAGGCTCGTCAGGAGATGGGGCCAGCGCAAATAGTCTTGCAGCGAAAGCGGCGGCGTGAGGCCGAGTTGCTCGCTGCTGAACAGGCAGAGGAAGCTGTCGGTGTAGAGCTGACGGCGCTTGTGATGGTTTTGGCCTTGATCGAACACGCCGATGCCGAGATCGAGATTGCCGGTGTCGAGCTCCTCCAGGATGCTCATGCGGTTCGTTGAACGCAGTCTCAGCGAGACGCCCGGCGCCTCGTGTTGCAGGCGGTCGATGAGAGCGGGAATAACGGCGACCTCGATGGAGTCGGCGAGCCCGATCCGGAACACCCGGTCCGCAGTTGCCGGATCGAACGCCTCGCGCTGAAGTACAGTTGATTGGATTTGCCCCAACGTCATCCGCACTGGGTCGACGAGCGCCATCGCCCTGGGCGTGGGGCGCATGCCTTCCGCGCTGCGCGTCAGAAGCTCGTCGCCGAACAGGCTGCGTAGGCGCGCCAGATTATGGCTCATGGCCGATTGGCCGAGGCCCACGCGGGCCGCGGCTCGCGTGACGCTCCGTTCGGTCAAGAGGGCGTCGAACGCGACGAGCAGGTTGAGGTCCAGCCTGCTTAAATTGGCATGATCGATACTCATCATCGATCCTATCGATTGGATTAATGCTAGTGGAGCCCCCATGTTGATTGCAAGAGCAAACCGGACCCAGATTCCGGATTAACGAAAAGAAGAGAGTGGGCGAGGAAATGAGGATCGCCATCCTTGGCGCGGGACGCGTGGGAGCGTCTCTAGGCGCCGCACTCAAGGCCAAAGGCCACATCGTTGTTTTCGGTGCACGCGAGCCGAAAGTCTCGGCGGGCTTTGTTACCAAAACCATCGATGGCGCCATATTGAGCGCGGATGCGGTTATCCTCGCCACGCCCTGGACGGCGGCCGAGGCGCTTGTTTGCGAGCACGCCCCGGCCCTCGCTGGAAAGATCGTCATCGACGCAACCAATCCGCTCAACGCCAACGCGACGCGCCTGGCGCTCGGCTTCGACACGTCGGGCGCCGAGGTGCTGCAAAGCCAGGCGCGGCACGCAACCTTCTTCAAGGCGTTCAACGTCGTGGGCCCGGCCGCCATGGCAAGCCCGCGCTATCCGCAAGGGATCGCCGCCGCGTTCGTGGCGGGCCCAAGCGGCGCGCAAAAGGACGTGGTGATGGGGCTGGTGAGGGATGTCGGTTTCGACGCGGTGGACGTGGGCGAGCTTCGGGCCGCGCGCCTGCTTGAGCCTTTGAGCATGCTGCTGATGCACCTTGAGAAAACCGGCGAGAAGGGCCGCGATCTGGCCTTGGTCCTTGGCTCCCGGACGACCAGACAGGCCAAGCCTTGCCCCGTCGTGAGCATGGAGGCGCGCGAGGCCGGCTGAGAATTTCCCCGCGGGCCGATCTGGCGGCCACTCCAGACTCTGCGGGCGAACGAGTGAAAGACGAGACCCAGGAGATGCGCCGGACTAAAGGACTCCTCGCGCGGCGAAAATCGCTCCCTAGCGGCGTATAGTGCGAGGCCCCGGCCGCCCTTCTGCTCCGCGAGTGGGAAGGCGGCCGGACATTCGGCAGGGTTCAGATCACCCATTGGGGCGGTAACCTTTTGTTATGGTTAACGCTCCGGCCATTAAATCGCCACGAAACGCTTGAAAATCATGATGTTTCCCGTAAGGCGCGAGCCTCGCGGGCGTTAACCATATGTGTCTGTTTCGTCAGCACTCAGGGGCCTGGGGGAGGAAGCTGATGACATGCGTACCGTCGCGCATTAGCGCTCGCCGCTATTGGCGTTCTCAGCTTTGTGCTGCCTTCCGCCGCTCAATCCGGTGCGGTTTCGGTCGCGCCGAAGAGCAGCTCTATTTCCAAGACCGCAATCTCACCGCAACGGCTCAGCCCTCCGGAAGTGCCCGTGATGCAGGCGTCCACCGAGGATAAGGCCGCGCGCGAGGATACTGCGCCCGCCACGCCGCAGCCGGTCGCAGCCCCCCAGTCGGTCACCACGCAACGGATCACTCCGGACGCGATCGCGCCGAGCAAGACCGCGCCGCAGCCCGTCTCCGCCCGCCCCGACCCTGAGCACACCTGCCCATGCGCCGGCGGCGCAAGCCGCCCCGCAATCGGATTTCAGCTCCGCCGAGCGGCTGCTCGATTGGATCTCCAACTACCGCGACCATCCCCAGCTTTGGAAAGTGCCCGCATCGGTGCATGCCATGCTCGACTACGGCCTGTTCAAAGACGAGGAGCAGCGCTGGTTCTGCATCGGCTTCATCGCCGGCGTGCTCGGCACCAATCCGAACGACGGTCCGAAGCTCGTCACCCAGATGTTCCCGATGCCCGACAAGGAGCAAGAGGTCATCATCCGGGCAATCGCTTATTCGGGTCGCCCCGACTGGCGGGCGCTTCTTGAGAATAACGCTGCGAAGATGCCGCTTCGCAAGCCGCTGATAGACGACTTCCTTGAGGAGCGGCGTCCGAGGCTGCAAGACCTCGCGTTGGATGTCGGCGGCGCGCCGGGCATCTACGCGCATTGGGGCTACTACGTGGCGACGGGCCAGCACGAGCCGGTCATGCGCATCATGGAAGCTCTGAAATGGTCCAAGGATAAGGAGGAGAGCGGCTTCGCCTTCAGCAAGATCTTCTCAGGCTGGGGATCCGATGGCGGCATCGAGAAGGTGACCACCGGCGGGACGGCCAAATGGACGCTTGCATCCTACGCCGAGCGCGACCGCGAGCTGATCGGCCTTTATCGCGCCGAGTATCCGAACCAGCCGCCTGAGGTGGCCAAGCCGCTGAAGGATGTCATCGAGGCGGCGGAGCTGTTCGAGGCCGAAAGCATCCGGAAGGACCAGTTCGGTGCCATCGAGGATGCGCAGCAAAGGCAGATGACGGCGGATGCCGGCATGTCGAAAGGCATGACCGCAGGGTCAATCGCCATCGCCACCGGCTGCGTTGCTGCGACCGCTCTCGGTCAGGCGCAGATCGCCATACCTTGCGTGATCGGCGGCGCGCTCTATACCGGCGCAGCCAAGCTCGCTCACTAGGCGACTATTTGCTGCTGCGGCTTATGAGAAAGCCGATCACCACGCCGAACCCGAGCGTCAGCAGCAGCGACGCGGCAAGGTTATCCTTCATCACGTCCTCTGCGTCATGCGCCGTCGCGGATGCGAAGTCCCGGGCGCGCCCATACGAATGACTGGCGCTTTTTCCGGCGTCTTGCGTCAGGTCCTGCACGTAGCCGCGCAGCGTATCGAGTTGGTCGTAGAGATCGCTGACGTCGAAATCCCTTCCGAACCTGGACGTCTTGCGTTCAGCCAAGCCCCACATGTGTGGTCCTCCTAAGAATTGAGCACGCAGCCGCACAGGCTTGCGTTGAAACCTATCTTATCAGGAACAGCGAAAGGGGCGCGTCGGTTCCGTGGCGCACCGTTCGCAAATGGTAAAATCAGGCTCTAAAGCACCGTGTTGCGCGCACGGATTCCGCGTTCGATGGCCGTGGTGGTGAGTTTGTCGAGCTCCAGGCTGTCGGCGAGCATTTGTAGGAATCGTGTCTCTTCGGCTTTGACGTCGAGGTCGGCCGCGGCGACTTCAAGCGCCACGGCATAGGCCGTCTCATGCAGTTTTTTGGGCAGGGTGCTTCGCAGGAGTTCCAAAACCAGCTCAAGACCGTTATCGGCGCTCAAGATTTTCGCCGCAGGCTGGGACGCTGGGATGAGCTTGTTCGCGTCATAGGCGTCGAAAATCGGCAGGTGGGAGACGATCTCGCCGATACGAGCAAGCTCGGCGTCGGTCATGGTGCGGTCTACGGCCGACACTGTGACCATCGCGTAGATCAGCGCATCGAGATGGTCGATTGGCGCAGTCATAGGCTCTCCACCCCCTCTTTCCCTGTTGGCTCGAAGCGGCGCGACGGTAGGAAATTGCAGGTTTCCGGGCAAGCACCGAGTGGGGTAAGGGCGGAAATACTGGCGCGCCGTAGAAAACTGTGAAATTTGTCGGGCCGCGAGCCCTTCTAGACCAAGCGAAATCCCACCGATGGCTTCCCCGCCCAGCGCCAAGATTGAGATCAACTCCGAACTTCTCGCCCACGCCCATGTCAGCAAGGCGTGGCCGTTCGAGGAGGCGCGGAAGGTGTTGAGCCGGCTCAAGCGGATCCCGCAGCCAACCGGCCCCATCATCTTCGAGACCGGCTACGGGCCCTCGGGGCTGCCGCATATCGGGACCTTCGGCGAGGTCGCGCGCACTACGATGGTGCGCCATGCCTTCCGCGTCCTCACCGAGGACAAGGTGCCGACGAGGCTCATCTGCTTCTCCGATGACATGGACGGCTTGCGCAAGGTCCCGGACAACATCCCCAACAAGGCGATGGTCGAGCAGCATCTCGGCAAGCCCCTGACCCAGGTGCCGGACCCGTTCGGCGAGCATCCGAGCTTTGGCCAGCACAACAACGCGCGGCTGAAGTCCTTTCTCGATACGTTCGGCTTCGACTACGAGTTTTTGTCTGCGACCCAGTGCTACACGTCCGGCCGGTTCGACGCGACCTTGCTCAAGGTGCTCGAGCATTACGATGAGATACGCGACGTTATCTTGCCGACGCTGGGGCCGGAACGCCGCGCCACTTATAGCCCCTTCCTGCCGATCTCGCCGGAGACGGGCAAAGTGCTGCAAGTGCCGATCATCGACCGCGATCTTGCCGCGGGCTCGATCGTCTACAAGGATCCCGACTCCGGAAAGCTCACCCAGGTCGCCGTCACGCGCGGGCATTGCAAGCTGCAGTGGAAGGCGACTTGGGCCATGCGCTGGGCCGCACTCGGCATCGATTACGAGATGGCGGGCAAGGACCTGATCGACTCGGTGCGCTTATCGGGCCGCATTTGCCGCATCCTCGGCCGCCAGCAGCCGGAAGGGTTCAACTACGAACTGTTCCTCGACGAGAATGGCGAGAAGATCTCCAAGTCGCGCGGCAACGGTCTAACCATCGAGGAATGGCTGACCTATGCCTCGCCTGAGAGCCTCGCGCTCTACATGTATCAAAGCCCGAAAAAGGCGAAGCGGCTCTATTTCGATGTCATCCCGCGCGCGGTCGATGAGTATGTCGGTCATCTCGCAGCCTACCCCAAGGAGGAGCAGGCGGCGAAGCTGATGAATCCTGTGTGGCACGTTCACGAGGGCAATCCGCCGCAAGCCGATTTGCCCATCAGCTTTGCGCTTCTTCTCAACCTGGCCTCCGCGTCCAATTCCGAAGATCGCCAAGTGTTATGGGGCTTCATTCAGCGCTACATGCCGGACGCCACGCCGGAAGGGCACCCTCTGCTCGATGAACTCGTGGGATACGCGATTCGCTATTTCCACGATTTCGTGAAGCCGTCGAAGCAGTATCGCACGCCGACCGAGAAGGAGCGCGCAGCGCTTGCTGATCTCGACAAGCGACTCGCGGCGTTCCCCGAAAAAGTTCTCGCCGAAGAGATCCAGAACGAGGTTTATGCGGTCGGCAAGGAGCACGGCTTCGAGCCGTTGCGTGACTGGTTTCAGGCGCTCTATCAGGTGTTGCTTGGCCAGAGCCAAGGTCCGCGCTTTGGCTCTTTTGTCGAACTCTACGGCATTCCCGAAACTCGCGCTCTCATCGCCAAGGCGCTTAAGTAGCGAAGGCCGGTAGCGCACATAAAAGCGCTCAAGTAGGGCGAAGCCCGGTAGCGCATATAAAATGCGCTCAAGGTGCGAAGCGCGTAGCGCGGCGGTCCGCTCGGGCTGCCTATCAATCAATCAAAAATTCGGAACAAAGCCCGCGAGGCTTGCGTTTCTTCAACTAAGAGCCGCGGGAGATTTGCTTCCGCGACGGTTCAAACGAGCCCGAGGAAATCCCAAGGAGACAATGTTATGCGAGTCACAACCCTGACTGCCGTCATGCTTTTGACGAGTGCGACCTATGCGTTCGCAGGACCCGGTGCGGAGCCGCCGGAAGGGTCTCAGGATCCGGAGGCGTCGGGGCGTCCCGGCAAAGTCTTGAGCGAAGCCGAGTGCACAAAGGCTTGGGAGACAGCCGGGCCTGACGGCGATACGCTGTCCAAAGACAAGGCCACGCCGTTCATTTTGAACTTCCAAATGGTCGACTCGTCCAAGGATGCCAAGATTTCCGCCGAGGAGTGGAAAGACGGCTGCGCCAAGGGCTGGGTAAGTGCCGATGCGGCCACCGAGCAGGACATGGAAGGCACGCCGGCCGATCCGATGGAGTCTTCGGACGACATGAAAAAGTCGTCGGATGACATGAAGGACTCCTCGGACAAGATGTAGTCGGGCGAGACCATTTTACCCGCCAGAAGAACGGCCCCGGTTTCGGGGCCGTTTTTTTGTGAGACCACCGAAACGATCAGCGCCCGCATGCATTGACTCAGTGTGAAGGGGCTCGCTAGCCCCTGAGAAGCGCCGCGTTCTGCGGTGCATCCCGCAATCCGTTGCGGGAAGCAAAGTATCCAACGAGAAGGAGGAATTCCCATGAACAAGTTTCTTCCCATCACAGCAGTTGCACTGATGTGTTCCACCGGCCTGGCCCTCGCGGTCGACAACCCTTCGGGTCGTCCGGGTAAGGTTCTGGACAAGGATCAGTGCCAGCAGACCTGGAACGATGCGGGACCGGACGGCGAGACGCTGTCTGAGGCGAAGGCCGCCCCGTACATCCTGAACTTCAAGCGGGTCGACACCTCCAACGACCGGAAGATCTCCCAGGACGAATGGATGGCCGGCTGTAACAAGGGTTGGGTCAGCGCCGACGCGCGTGACGTAACGCCGAAGAACGATCCGGCCAGCGGCGATAGCGAGTCGAACGCCATGAAGTCCAAGGACAAGGACTCCAAGGATCACATGGACAAGAGCTCGTACCAGTAGGCGTAGCGAGCTTTGAGCGGCGGCCCCGATTTTCGGGGCCGCTTCTTTATGCGCGGGGGAACCGGCGAGCCGCGAAGGGGGTTCTCCAACCGAGGTCGTGAAAGACCCCGACACGGAGGATGCCCGAGATGACCCATTACAACCTGACAACTGCTGTTGCCGTCGCCGCCCTGACGTTCGGCATTGCCGGGCCGAGGCTCGCGCCTGATGAAGTAGCCCCGGCGCTATCGGAGAGCGACATCGTCGTCGCCATGGACGAGACAGCGACGGATGAGGACTCCGACTCTGCAAAGATGGACAAGGACGCCGCGGCCGAAACCGGCGGCGCGGAGGAAACCTCCGACACCGACACCAAGAAGGTCGATCAGCCCGAACGCCAGGACGACGGCACGATGGACGGCGCCGGCGAGGAGTCGCAGTAGGCTAGCGCCAGACGCCGATCTTCTTCTTGCGTGCGGCGTCTGCTGCTTTGGCGAGTTTCGGCTCCGTCGGCGCCGCAGGTTTTGCCCAGCCTTGCGCGACCATCCATGTGGAGAGGTCGGTGCCGGCCAGCGTGCAGCGCGCCGTCACCGAACTCAGCTTGCCCATAGCGGGCACCTTGCACACGACTGCGCGCCCCCGGATCAGCCGCGTAAGCGCCACTTGCGCGCTCTTGCCACAAGACCATTTCCGTCCCTTCGCATCCTTGCAGGTCTCATCCGCCGCGTAGGCATCGATGCCCTCGAGCGTAATGACGATGTCACCGCGCGTCTCAAGCGTGCCGCCATCGCGGACGACTACGCGGTAAAAGCGCGTCGCCTTGAGTTTCTTCGGGCCTTGTGCCGGCTCCAGCGCGAGCGCGGCTGTTTTGTCCTCGTCGGCAGGCCCCGCCGCTTCATCCGTGGGCGGTGCCTGTATCGCCTTCGCTGGAGCCGGCTTTTTCGCCGGGGGGTCGTCGTCCGGCAGGGGCGTGGTGAAGAGCCGTCCCTGATGGCCGCTCGGCGGCGGCTCCACCATTTTCACCACCTCCGTGTCGCCGCCGAAGGGCCAGAGGTACCAGATCAGCGCGAGGCCGACCAAAGCGGTGAGAAGGCGCGAGGCGAACGACATGGGACCTTACATTAGAGGAGATGCTTGGCGGCATTAAGGACGGCTCCTACTGGCTTGCCCAGATAATGCGCGCAATCCACTCGATCCGCTCCACGGGGAAGACCAGGTTGGGGTGTGCGGGGTTCAGCGAGGCGAGTTCGATCGTTTTGGCCGTTCGCCGCACCAGCACCTTGGCCATCACTTCGCCGTCGATCGTGCGCAGCACCACGCGGTCGCCTTTGCGCGGCGCGGCGTTGGGCGAGACGATCAGGACATCCCCGTCCCGGTAGAGCGGCGCCATGCTGTCGCCTGTGACTTCGAGCGCGTAGGCGTTCTCGTCGTCCACGCGGGGAAAGCGGATTTGGTCCCAGCCGCCGCCCACCGGAAAGCCGCCGTCATCGAAGAAGCCGCCGCCGCCGGCTTGCGTCATGCCAATGAGCGGGATCGGCTGGGCCGGGTTGCGTTGGCGCGGCTCGGCGGTGATCAAAGCCGTAAAGTCGTCGAAGGAGGCGCCGGTGGCTCCCAGCACCTTGGCGATGCTCTCGGTGGTCGGCCAGCGCGGGCGCCCTTCGCCGGTCACGCGTTTTGATTTGTTGAAGGCTGTGGGGTCCAGCCCGGCGCGTTTGGCAAGTCCCGAGGCGGACAGGCCATAGCGGCGCGCAAGGGCG
>NZ_LPWD01000069.1 GCF_001723295.1 Methyloceanibacter marginalis | reverse complement strand
GCGGCCGAGCTCGGCCGCGTGGCGCTCGAAGCGGGCCGCGTCGACATCGCCAGCCAGGCGCTCAAGTCCGCCGAGTCGCAAGGGGTCACCGACTGGAAGACCCTATCGGCACAAGGAACACTGCACGCCAAGAAGGGCGAGCACGGCGAAGCACAGAAATATTTCCAGGCGGCCCTGGAAAAGAAACCCGACTCCGCGTCGGTGATCAACAATCTCGCGCTGTCCTATGCGCTTGACGGCAAGGCCGAAGAGTCCGAGGCGCTGCTGCGCAAGGCCGCGGAGAACGGCCAGGACGACAAACGCATTCGTCAGAACCTGGCGCTGGTCTTGGGCGTGCAAGGCAAGTTCGACGAGGCTCGCGAGGTGGCCGCCGTCGATATGACGGCGACACAGGCCAAATCGAGCATGTCTTATTTGCGCAACATGTTGGCCAACACGACCGCGGTGGCTTCGAACGAACCATCGACGAAGCAGGCTTCGGCGGAAGACTGGTCCCCGTTCGCCACAAGCGAGCCGGTCCAGGAGGCCGCGCCGGTGAAAGCGGCGGCGGCCGAGGCGCCGCCCGAACGGCAGTTGCCAAAAGTGCAAATGGTGCAGCCCGTGGACGAGGTCGTCGAATCGCCGGCCAAGGTGGCCCAGGCTGAGGCCGCGAAACCGGTCGCGCCGGACGGGCCGATGAACTTGCTAAGGAGCAATATCCAGTAACGCGCTCGCGTTATAGAGACGAGGGAACGAGGGAGGCGCCTTTCGAGGCGCCTTTCTTGTTGGCTGGGCAGGTTTAGTTGCCCTGGATGAGCTGGATCGCCGTCGGCCCGAGAATGACGATAAACAGCACCGGCAGAAAGAACACGATCATCGGCACGGTGAGCTTTGGCGGCAAGGCGGCCGCCTTTTTTTCGGCCTCGGCCATGCGCATCTCCCGGCTCTCCTTGGCGAGCACGCGTAAGGACTGTCCCACGGCGGTACCATAGCGCTCGGCCTGGATCAGGCTCGTGCCGACCGCCCTCACCGCGGAGAGACCGGTGCGCTTGCCGAGATTCTCATAAGCCTGGCGGCGCTGCGGTAGATAGGACAGCTCCGCGGTGGTCAGACTGAATTCCTCGGCGAGCTCGATGGAGCGCCCGCCGATCTCGCCCGCGACCTTGTTCAGGGCGGCTTCCACGGACATGCCGGCCTGCACGCAGATCAAGAGAAGGTCGAGGGCGTCCGGAAAGACGCCCCTGATGGATTTCTGGCGGCGCTGGATAAGATTCGAGATGAAGATGTTGGGGAAATAGAAGCCGAGATAGGCCCCGCCGATGGAAAGAACCAGGCGCACGATGGGCGCGAGACCGAAGTCGTTCACGAAAAACAGATACAGAAAGACAACGGCAAATCCGAAGATCGGCAGGACCGCGCGGAAGAACAGGAAGGCCACGACCGGCGCCTGACCGCGAAAGCCGGCCATCTTCAATCGCTCACGTGTTCCCTCGGTCTCAAGAGCCTTGCGCAGATTCAACTGCTCCACGACCTGCTTCATGAAACTTTTCGGCTCGCGGCGAAGCTTGGCTTGACGCTGGTCCTCGGCCATCGTGGCGAGCCGCTCCGCGCGCAGCCGCGCACGCTCGGTCGAGACATATTTCATGCGGGCGCCAAGGCGATCGCCGCTGAGCAGGGGCATGACCAAAGACGCCACGGTGGCGAACGCCGCGACGGCCGCGAGCACCATGACCACGAGTTCAGGGTCGGTAATATACTGCACGAAAGAGGACATCGATCTCGGCTCGGTTAAAACTCGAAATTGATCATCTTGCGCATGATGAGAATGCCGATCAGCATCCAGGTGGCGCCACCCCCAGCATGACCTGGCCCAGCTTCTCGGTCCACAGCACGGAAACGTAATCCGGCGATATCATGTAAAGCGTCAGCATGACGAGCGGCGGCAGGGATCCGATGATCATGGCCGACGCCTTGGCCTCCGCGCTTAACGACTGGACCTTGGCTCGGAGGCGGTAACGATCGCGCAAGACGCCCGAGAGGTTCGACAGAGCCTCGGCGAGGTTGCCGCCGGTCTGCGCTTGAATAGCGACGACGATGGCGAAGAAGTTCACCTCGGGGAGCGGCATGCGGTCGTGCATGCGCTCGAAGGCTTTTCCGAGCGGTACGCCGACTTTCTGCTGCTCGACAAGACCGGCAAACTCGCTACGGACCGGCTCGGGCGACTCCGCGCCGATGACCTGCATGCAGTCATTGAGCGGAAGACCGGACTTGATGCCGCGCACGACAATATCGATGGCATTGGCAAACTCGGTCAGGAACTTGGCTTGGCGAGATCTGATGCGGCGCGCAAGGAGCCAGCGGGGGAGCCCGAAACCGCAGGCAAACGCGGCTAACAGCGCGATCAGCGGCTTCA
>NZ_LPWD01000068.1 GCF_001723295.1 Methyloceanibacter marginalis | reverse complement strand
GTCAAGCGAACCCGGACTACTGCGCTGTCCTGCGCCAAGACGGCTCATGAGGCCGCGCGCGCTGGGTGGTGTTGTGCGACACCAATGGCGGCACGCTCCCGGAGGAAGCGAGGCGATCGTTGCGGCCGTGGTCGAACAGATTCCCGGCGACCATGTCGGAATTCACTTCCATAACGATACGGACAACGGCGTGGCGAATTCGCTCGCAGGCGTGCGGGCCGGCGCGCGGCAAATCCAAGGCACGCTGAATGGATTGGGCGAGCGCTGCGGCAACGCCAACCTGACCTCGATCATCCCCACGCTGATGCTCAAGTCCGACTACGCGGAGCGCTACGAGACGAAGGTCACGCCGGAGAAGCTGGCGACCTTGACCCATGCCTCGCGCGTTCTCGACGAGGTGCTCAATCGCGCGCCGAACCGGCATGCGCCTTATGTGGGCGAGTCCGCCTTCGCCCATAAAGGCGGCATCCACGTCTCCGCCGTGCAGAAGGACCCGCGCACTTACGAGCATGTGCCGCCGGAGTCGGTCGGCAATGTGCGCAAGCTTTTAGTGTCTGACCAGGGCGGCCGCTCCAACATCCTGGCGCAGCTGGACCGCATCGGCATCTCCGTGCCGAAAGACGATCCGCGCGTCGGCCGTCTGCTCGACGTGGTGAAGGAGCACGAGGCGGTCGGCTATGCCTACGAGGCGGCGGAAGCCTCCTTCGAGCTTCTGGCGCGGCGCATGCTCGGCAACGTCCCGCAATTCTTCGACGTGGAGTCCTTCCGCGTATGGTGGAGCGGCGGCACAATGCGGTTGGCAACCTGGTCACGATCTCGGAAGCCACGGTCAAAGCGCGCGTCAACGGTGATACGGTGATGTCGGTGGGCGAGGGCAACGGTCCGGTGAACGCGCTCGACAACGCGCTGCGCAAGGACCTCGGCCCGTATCAGAGCTATATCGATGACCTGGAGCTCGTGGACTACAAGGTCCGCATCCTCACCGGCGGCACGGATGCGGTAACCCGCGTCTTGATCGAGAGCCGCGACGGCGAGGGGCGGCGCTGGTTCACCGTCGGCGTGTCGCCGAATATCGTGGACGCTTCGTTCGAGGCGCTCCTCGACTCGATCAACTACAAGCTGATCCGCGACGCGCGCCCGCGCCTTGAGGTGAGGTCATGGCCGACGCGAAGACCGAGAGAAGCGCTGGCTGCGCGTGCGGCCGCCTGACCGTCAAGACGACCGGCGAGCCCGTCGACGTCTATTTGTGCAGCTGTTTGAAGTGCCAGCGGGGTACCGGCAGCGCTTTCTCCTATGCGGCGCTCTTTGCCGACTCCGCGGTGACGATCGCCGGCGACAGACGGCACTATGCGGACCGGGGCGATTCCGGGCGGGCGATCGACAGCTCCTTCTGTCCGACGTGCGGGACCGCCGTAGCGTTCCGTGCCGAAGGCTTGCCAGGGGTGATAGGCGTGCCGGTCGGCTGCTTCGCCGACCCCAATTTCGCCAAACCGTCCAAACTGTTCTGGGCGTCACGGCGCCATCGCTGGCTCGATCTGCCGGCGGACATCGCGAAGATCGATACGCAGTAGCTCAGAATTTCGCGGCGATCTCCGCTTCCGCTTGCGCCTCAGCCGCGCTCGGCGTGACCTCGAGCGCGCGCTCGATGGCCGGCAGGATGTCGCCGACGCTCTCCGCCACGGTCATCTTGAGTTCGAAGCCGCTCCGGATAAAGCCTTGGCCGGTCATCTTGTCGAATAGCTCGAGCAGCGGGTCCCAGAACCCGTCGATATTGGCGAGCACGATCGGCTTCTTATGCCGCCCGAGCTGTGTCCAGGTGAGCTGCTCGACGAATTCCTCCAGGGTCCCGATCCCGCCCGGCAGGGCCACGAAGGCGTCGGATCTCTCAAACATCAGATGTTTGCGCTGATGCATGTCGTCCACCACGATCAGTTCCTGCGCCTCGATCAGCATGTGCTCCCGCGCGGAGAGGAAGCCGGGAATGATGCCCGTGACGTGGCCGCCGTGGGCGAGGACCGCGCGAGCCACAATGCCCATCAGCCCGAGATCGCCGCCGCCATAGACGAGACCGACGCCCGCCGTGGCGAGGGTCTTCCCGAGCGCGCGCGCGGCCTCGGCAAAGGCGGGATTTTGTCCGGCGCCGGAGCCGCAATAGACGCAGACAGTTCGAAGAGTTGGTCGAGCCTTGCTCATGGGGTCATCTGCCACCGGGCCTCTATGGGCGTCAAGCAACCCTGTTTGGCGAACGGTCTGGAAGCCGGCCAAGCGATCCGTTAGGGTCCGGCCAACGCCGCTGGAGGCGCGTTCCGCGAACATCCGGCGGCATCAGAGATGAAGCGTTCTTAGGAGTACCCAAATGATTGGTAGCAAGCTGACGGCCTGGGCGGCCGCCCTCGCAGTTATTCTCGGCGTGGCTTATGTCACGCCTGCCATAACCGCAGAGGGTGATGCGCCGGATGCGGATGTGGTCGGCGAGGCGTCCTCGCCGTCGCCGAAATCCCCGATCAAGGTCGGCGTCGTCGATTACCAGAAGGCCGATGAAGGCCCGGGCACTTTCAAGCTGTCCGGGACCGCCATCGCCGGCAAGACGGTCTACATCTATCTCGACGAGAAGCCCATCGCGCAGGTCATGGCGGCCGAGGGCGATGGTGCGTGGAGCGCCGAGGAGAAGGTCGAGATCGACGACAAGGTGCATGTGGTTCGCGTTGAGCAACTCGACGAGACGACGAACATGATGGCCGCCCGCGCCGAGTTCCGCATCTCGCTGTCACCGCCGAGCCCAGAGGACTTGGCGGCGCCGCCCCCCGGCGTCGAGTAGGGGGATCGGCCCCGGCCCGGCTTGGCGCGGGGTCTGCGGAGGACTATATCGGGAAGATGAAGGGGCAGCCGTTCTCGCTGCCCCTTTTGCCGGGCGCCATAACGCGCTGATAGAAAAGTCCTTTCATGCAAGACCGACTGCCGCAATCGACGAGCGACGCCCTGCTTCACGGCCGGGCCGGGCAGCTTGCCGTCTTGCGGGAGCTGATTCCCTATGTCTGGCCCAAAGGCCGGCGGGACTTGCATGCGCGCGTGATCGTGGCCTTCGCCGCGCTGGTGATCGCCAAGGTCATCACCTTGGCGGTGCCGATCGCCTACAAAAACGTGGTGGACTATCTCACCGGAGAAGCCACGACCGGCGCGGCCCCCGGCGTCGGGTTCCTCGGTCTGGCGATCGTTCCGGCGATGCTCATCGTCGCCTACGGGGTGGGGCGCATCCTGATGGTGCTGTTCGCGCAAGTGCGCGACGTGATTTTCACCGTCGTCTCCCAGAACGCGGTGCGACGGCTCGCCAACCGCACCTTCCGGCACCTCCATAGACTCTCCTTGCGCTTTCACCTGGAGCGCCGCACGGGCGGACTGAACCGGGTGATCGAGCGCGGCATCTCCGGCGTCGATACGATCATGCGCATGGCCGTGCTGAACTCGATCCCAACCGCCGTCGAGCTCGTGATGATCGGCGGCCTGGTCGCCTGGTATTTCGGTTGGATCTACGTGGTCGTCGTGTTCGTCACCGTGGCGGCCTATGTCGTGTTCACGTTCTTCGCGTCCGAGAAGCGCCTCGCCATTCGCCGCGACATGAATGAAAGCGACACCGAGGCGCACTCCAAGGCGACGGATAGTCTGCTCAATTTCGAGACCGTAAAATATTTCGGCAACGAGGAGTTGGAGGCGCGGCGTTTCGATTCCTCCATGGCGCGTTACGAGAAGGCCGCCATTCGCACCTATACGACGCTCGGCGTTCTGAACTCCGGCCAAGCAATTATTTTCAGCATCGGCATGGTCGTGTGCATGCTGCTCGCGGCGCGCGACGTCTCGCTCGGGGTGTTGACGGTCGGCGACTTCGTCATGATCAACGCCATTCTCATTCAGCTCTATATGCCGTTGAACTTCATGGGCATGGTCTATCGCGAGATTAAACAGGGGCTGATCGACATGGAGACCATGTTCGCCCTGCTGCACGAGCCCGCCGAGATCGCGGACCATCCGGGCGCGAAGCCGCTTCGGGTCGAGAACGGCGTGGTCAAGTTCGAGAATGTCTCCTTTGCTTACGAACCTGGGCGGCCAATCCTCAAAGATGTGAGCTTCGAGGTGCCCGCGGGCAAGATGGTGGCAATTGTCGGCGCCTCGGGCGCGGGCAAATCCACGATCTCGCGCCTCCTGTTCCGCTTCTACGAGTTGACCCAGGGCAAGATCACGATCGACGGCCAGAACATCAAGGACGTGACCCAAGCCTCGTTGCGCGCGGCGATCGGCATGGTCCCGCAGGACACGGTGCTATTCAACGACACGATCGAATACAACATCCGCTATGGCCGCCCCGACGCCACTCCGGCGGAAGTGCGCGAGGCGGCGCGGCTCGCCCAGATCCACGATTTCGTTATTTCCCTGCCGCAAGGCTATGACTCTTTGGTCGGCGAGCGGGGCCTCAAGCTCTCCGGCGGCGAGAAGCAGCGCGTGGCCATCGCCCGCACCATCCTGAAGTCACCGCCGATCCTGATGCTGGACGAGGCGACCTCGGCGCTCGACAGCCATACGGAGCAGGAGATCCAGGATGCTCTGGAGCGTGTCGCGCGCGAGCGTACGAGCCTGGTCATTGCGCACCGGCTCTCTACCGTGGTTCATGCCGACAACATCATCGTGCTCGACGAGGGGGCAATCGTGGAGCAGGGCACCCATGCCGAGCTTCTCGACAAAGGCGGGCTCTATGCCAGTCTGTGGGCGCGCCAGCGCGAGGCCGACGAGGCGCGCGAACGTTTGGCGCATGCGCTCGAAGAAGACGATATTCACGACTCCCGCGCGGCCGAGCGCCTGGAGGACGAGGCACTCGCCTCGAATTGACCAGAGAAGCTTAGGAGCACCATGAACGACCGGCATAGTCTGCTCGATACGATTACCAACGCCTTCGTACCGATCCATCGCGACGGCTACAAATTCGTAGGCATTGCGGCGATCGCCGCATTGGTCCTGCTTCTATTTGCACCGGTGCTCGGCTGGATCGCCGTGCTGCTCACCGCCGCAATCGCCTATTTCTTTCGCGACCCCGAGCGGGTCACACCCGACCGGCCGGGACTGATCGTCAGTTCCGCCGACGGCAAGGTCGCTGCGGTGATCGAGGGCGTGACCGCCCCGCGCGAGCTGGCGCTCGGCACCACGATTTTGACGCGGGTCTCCGTGTTCTTGTCCGTACTCGACGTGCACATCGTGCGTGCGCCTGTCGGTGGCAGGATCATCCACAGCGCCTACGTCCCTGGCGCCTTTCTCAATGCCGAGCTCGACAAGGCGAGCGAG
>NZ_LPWD01000067.1 GCF_001723295.1 Methyloceanibacter marginalis | reverse complement strand
TCGGCGGCGACCGCGTCGCCGGCCTGCTTGAACCACTGGCCGACCGTCGCCTCAACGACGGACTCTCCCAAGGTCGCACCCGGATTTCTGTCGCCATCGGTTCTTCCGCCCGTTCCTTTCCGGCCTAGCCCAGCGCTTCGTCCAGGAGGGATTTCACCTCGCGCGCATGCTTGCTCGCAAGTCCCGTCGCCGTCGCCGCCGAGCTTGGGCGCCCAGCATAGCGCGGGCGCTCGTGCTTGGCATCGATATGGTCGAGCACCCAAGCGAGATTTGGCTCAAGGAAGCTCCAGGCGCCCATATTCTTCGGCTCCTCCTGGCACCACACGATCTCTGCATCCTTGAAGCGGCCGAGCTCCTGGATGAGGGCGCGGGCGGGGAAGGGATAAAGCTGCTCGAGGCGCAGAAGATAGACATCGGTGATGCCCCGTTGCTCGCGCTCCTCATAGAGGTCGTAATAGACCTTGCCCGAGCAAATGACCACGCGCCTGATCTGGTCGTCCGGAACGAGCGTGACGGAGTCGCCGGGTTTCGATTCAGCGTCGTCCCAGAGAAGACGGTGGAAGCTCGACTCCGGGCCGAACTCCTCAAGCGTCGATACCACCTTCTTGTGACGGAGCAGCGACTTCGGCGTCATGAGCACGAGCGGTTTGCGGAACTCGCGATGGAGCTGGCGCCGGAGCACATGGAAATAATTGGCCGGCGTGGTGCAGTTGACCACCTGCCAATTGTCCTCGGCGCAAGATTGGAGATAGCGCTCGAGGCGGGCCGAGGAGTGCTCCGGGCCCTGACCCTCGTAGCCGTGGGGCAGCAGGAGGACTAGACCCGACATGCGCAGCCATTTGCGCTCGCCGGAGGAGATGAACTGATCGATGACGACCTGGGCGCCGTTGGCGAAGTCGCCGAACTGCGCCTCCCAGAGCACGAGCGCGTTGGGCTCGGCGAGGCTGTAGCCGTATTCGAAACCGAGCACGGCCTCCTCGGAGAGCATGGAGTTGATGACCTCGAAGTCGCCCTGCTCCTTGGAGAGGTGCATCAGCGGGGTGTATTTCATCTCGGTCACCTGATCCATGAGCACCGAGTGGCGCTGGGAGAAGGTGCCGCGCTCGGAATCCTGTCCCGACAGGCGGACCTTGAAGCCCTCGACCAGGAGGGTGCCGAAGGCGAGCGACTCGGCGGTGGCCCAATCGATGCCCTCGCCGTCGTCGATCATCTTGCGGCGGCTCGCCATGATACGGGCGATGGTCTTGTGCGGCGTCAAGGTTTCGGGGATGGCCGTGAGCCTGCGGCCGACCTGGCGCAGCAGGTCGAGGTCCACGCCGGTCAGGCCGCGGCGGGCGCCTTCGTCGGCGAAGCCGATGCCGGACCACCTGCCGTCGAGCCAGTCGGCGCGGTTGGGGCGGTAGGTCTCGCCGGCCAGGAACTCCTCTTCGAGATAGGCGCGGAACTGCGCTTGGAGATCCTCCACCTCGTCGGCGGTGAACAGCCCTTCCTTGATCAGCTTGTCGGCATAGATCTCCACCACGCGCGGATGCTGGGCGATGCGCTGATACATCAGCGGCTGGGTGAAGGCCGGCTCGTCCGCCTCGTTATGGCCGTGGCGCCGGTAGCAGAACATGTCGATGACGACGGGCTTGCCGAAGCGCTGGCGGAACTCGGTGGCGATCTTGGTGACGTGGACCACGGCCTCCGGGTCGTCGCCGTTCACATGGAAGATCGGCGCGTCGATCATCTTGGCGACGTCGGACGGGTAGGGCGATGAGCGCGAGA
>NZ_LPWD01000066.1 GCF_001723295.1 Methyloceanibacter marginalis | reverse complement strand
CGCCGTCGTCGCGCCGCGGTCGCGCTGCTGCCGCTCGTTGTCCTCGCTGTGACCTCAGGTCTCGGAAGCGCCGTTTGGATCCTTTTTCTCGTAGGGCTCGTTCCGGCGCTTGTCTTCGTGGTCGCGGCGACGGCGGTCGGTGTCGTCCGCGACGTGGTGATAGAGCTGCCTCGTAACGGCTACGGTCTGTGCTCGGGGTCGAGCGATGGCCGGCCCGACGAAGCGGGCGTGCTGCCGCTCACGGACTGGCTGCATGGTTTCTTCCAGTCGGTTGCCAACCGTGAGCCCGCCGAACCGCCGGTCACGTTCGGCGATCTTTGGGGCACCCGCGACGAGCGCGCGGAGCGCGATATCGAGCTCGTCCTCATGACCACCAACATCACGCGAGGGATTTCCCAGCGCCTGCCTTTCCTGGAGGGGAGCTGGGGGCAGCTCTTCTTCAAGGAGGACGAATTCGCCAAGCTGTTTCCCGCATCCGTGGTCGAGCATATGTGCGCGCACGCAGCCAATGCCCGCTACCCAAAGGATATCGATACGGCCGGCTTTCTGCCGCTGCCCGCGCCGGAGGACCTGCCGATCCTGCTCGGCGCGCGCATGAGCTTGAGCTTTCCGTTCCTGCTGAGCGCCGTGCCGCTCTATGCGGTGAACTTCGAGGCGCCGAAAACCAAAGCCGGCAAGTTCCCGCTCGAAAGATGCTGGTTTTCCGACGGCGGTCTCACCAGCAACTTCCCGCTGCACTTCTTCGATTCGCCGCTGCCGTCGCGCCCGACCTTCGCCATCAATCTCATCCCCTCAGAGGTCGCCGCGACGGAGGTGGACGAAGCGGACGGCTCGCTCGAGCGGGTCAGCGGTGTCGCCGCCGAGAGGGACAAAAGCGACAAGAACGGGAAGCCCCAAACCCCGGACCAAGGGTGGGACTATGTCTGGATGCCAAGCCGAAACTCGTCGGGCATTGGGTCGGCCGCGCGCTTCAACAAGTTTCATAGCGTCACCGGGTTCTTCGGCGCGCTGTTCGATACCGCGCGCAACTGGGCCGATACCGAGCTCATGGCGCTGCCCGGCTATCGCGAGCGCGTGGTGCACGTGAAGCTCGCCGAGCATGAGGGCGGCATGAACCTGAACATGGGTTCGGACCTCATCGAGGAGATCGGGGCACGCGGAGAGCGCGCCGGCGAGCTACTCGCCGCGCGCTACGGGCCGAACCCGGAGAAGGATCCGCAGTCCGGCGGCGACATCGAGCTGACCTGGGACAATCACCGCTGGATCCGCTATCGCGCCACCATGGCCGCATTCGAGGATCTCGCACGCCGCTTCCGCAAGGCGTGGCGGGACGCGGCCAAACAGAAGCCGTGGCGCGGTTACGACGCCCTGCTGGACCGGGGGAGCAAGGATGCGCCCACGAGCTATCCGTTGCAGCGCCCCGATCAGCAGAAATTTGCTTCCGAGGCGACGCGCGCCTTCGTGGAGTTCGTTTCCACCTGGACGGACGATCAGACCTTCGATCGTGGCGAGGACTCAAAGGAGGGACGCTCGCCGCGGCCAAAGCCCGCCTTGCGCATGATGCCGCTCGGCAGTAACGATCCCCGGGCGGAGCGGCCGGACTAGTTTGCCGGCGCCGTTCCGCTTGCAGCTGAGAACGGGGCAGGCGTGGCCGAGAAGACATATCCCTGGAAGGTGGCGTGGATCACGGGCGCCTCGGGCGCCATTTGTGGCGAGATCGCGAAGCGGCTGGCGCGCGCCGGCGTGAAGGTGGCTGCCACGGCCCGGCCAAGCGAGAGGCTGGATGCGCTCGCGGCCTCGAGCAGCAATATCACGGCGTTTCCCGCCGACGTGCTAGAACCCGAGGAGCTGAAATCCTGCGCGGCCAAAGTCGAGGCTGCTTTGGGGCCGATCGATCTCGCGATGCTGGGCGCCGGCATGTATGTGCCCTTCGACTTCCGCAATATCGACCTCGACGGCTTTCACAAGACCATGGCGCTCAACGTGGACGGGGTGATCAACGGGCTCGCCGCGGTGCTGCCGGCCATGCTCGATCGCCGTGAAGGCCAACTCGCCATCATGGGCTCGCTGTTCGGCTATGCGGGCTGGCCCGGCAACGGCAGCTACGGCGCCAGCAAGGCGGCGGTCATCAATCTCGCCGAGAGCCTGAAATTGGAGCTTCGCGGCACCGGCGTCGACCTGACGCTGATCAATCCGGGCTTCGTCGATACGCCGCTCAATGCCGCCTACGATCCGAAGAAGAAGCTCTTCGTCATGAGCAAGGAACGGTGCGCGCGGAAAATTCTCGAGAAGCTGCCGAAGCGCCCCTACGAGATCGCGTTTCCGATTCAGGTCGAAGGCTTTCTCAAGACCGTGCGGAACATGCCGCGCATGGTGTCGTTCCCGCTGGTGCGCTGGTTCATCAAGGCGACGGGCGCGTAAGCCTCGGGTTTTCATCAATTTGAACGCTCATTCAGCTTGCCGCGTAAAAGGTCTGGCAGGCCCCGCAACCGGAAAGTCTCCCTGCGCGTTGTGCGTTTCGCAAACGAGAAGGAGACCCCCCCATGAAGTATCTCGGAACTGCCATTTTGGCCTTGAGTGCTTTTGCTTTCACCAGCGCGGCGTCTGCCGCGGTGGTGTGCAACGGCGACGGCGATTGCTGGCGGGTGAAGAAAAAGCATGAATATCCTGCGGGCGTGAACCTCCGCATCTATGGCGACGAATGGGAGCCGGGTGACGGCTATCGCTGGCGCGAGGCGGGCGAAGGCCGTGGCTATTATCGCGGCGGCGTCTGGATCGGCTTCTAAGCGAGGCCGTTGCAAGCATTGTGAGGGGTGCCGTATCGCGGCGCCCCTCATGTGCGCCGGTGCGGCGCTGAAGAGGCTAAGCCACTTTCTTCGTGCGCGCCGGCGCCATGAACTCCGGTCCGACCGGGTCCTTCACGGTCTCGTCGAGGATCTTGTCGATCTCTTTCATCGTCGCATCATCGATGCGCCAGCCCATGACGTCCTTGACGGCGTCCAGCTGCGACGGCCTGCGCGCGCCCCACAGCGCGATCGTGTCGCCGCGATCGAGAATCCAGCGCACGGCGAGCGCGAGCACCGGCTTGCCGAACTTTTCCTTGGCTAGAGCATCGAGCTTCCCCACGGCCGCGAGATACTGCCCGCGGCGGTCCGGTAGAAACTTGGGATCGTTGTTGCGCAGATCGTCGCCGTCGAACGTCGTGTCCATGGTGATCCTGCCGGACAGCAGACCGCGGCAGAGCGCGCCATAAGCGAGCACGACGATGTCATGCTTCTTGGCATAAGGCAGAACGTCGTTCTCGATCTCGCGCTCGAACAGATTGTAGGGCGGCTGGGATGGTGGCGAGGGATGCCTCGGCGCGCACGCGTCCATCTGCTCGGGTGAGAAATTGCTGACGCCGATGGCGCGGATTTTTCCGTCGCGGCGGAAGCCTTCGAGCGTCCTTGCGGTCTCGTCGAACGCGGTCGCCTCGTCCGGCCAGTGCACTTGGTAGATGTCGATGACATCGGTCTTCAGCCGCCGCAGCGAATCCTCGAGCTCTTGCTCCAGCCGCGCGCGCGTGAGTTGCGCACGATGTTGCCGCCCGGTCCAATCGAGACCGGCCTTGGTGGCGATCAGGACTTTATCGCGCCGGCCTTCGAGCGCCTTGCCCACGATCTCCTCGGACTGGCCGAAGCCGTAGACGGGCGCGGTGTCGATGAGATTGACGCCGAGATCGAGCGCGTGATGGATCGTGGCGATGGCGTCTTTCTCTTCGGTGCCCCCCCACATCCAGCCGCCGATGGCCCAGGTGCCGAGTGCGATGCGCGAAGCCTCGAACGGCAGGCCCGCAACTTTGATGTGTTCCATGTCTTGGCCCTTTCGCGTCTTGGCCCTTTCGCGCGTGAAGTTCTGGTGGGTGAACTCTTCAGGTGGGAAGAGGTGCCCCCACGCGACAAGAGGTGGGACAAACTGCCCGGGCTTCACGTCTCTAAGACAGAAACTCGCGGAAATAGTTATCGAGGAAGCGGCCTTGAGGATCGGCCTCCTTGCGGCGCGCCGCGAATTGCTGGAGCCGCGTGCCGAAGGCCCGGCGCACCATGTCGCGGGTCAGGAAGGGCGTCTGGTTGAACAGCGGCGTGCCCCCGCGCTCGGCACAGAAGTCATTGTAAGCATGGAGGAATTCTTCCCATTCCGGGCCGCCGGTGGAGGCTGGGTCGATGCTCATGCCGGGCCCCTCCCAGGTATAGGAGAACAGCGCCTCGACGTCGCGGCAGATGGCGTAGCCGACGCTCGGCAGATTGCAGCGGAAGCCGGTATGGGCCTCGTAGGCGATGCAGAAATCGCAATACTCTTCGAGGATATCGAAGAAGCTGCCCTCCCGGAACGACCACATGCTGAACAGGTACTTGGTCTCGCCGGGATTGCGCGGGTAGTTGATGATCTGCGCATGCGGCCAACTGCGCTCGGACCGCACGAACCAGACCATGGCTTGGCGCAGCAGATAGAAGAACGCGTCCTGCGCCCGGTCGTGCCATTTCTGATTCTTGATATTCTTGTCGATCCATATCACCACGGCCGGCGCGTATTTGCGCCAGAAGCGGTTGCGATAGGCCCAGCGGTATTTCGACTTGGGCGCCGCTTCCGGATTGTCCTTGCGCAGCTCGACCACCACGCGCTTGGCGTAGGGAAAGATGTAGTACATCACCGCGTAGCCGCGCGCCTTGTAGACGGGGAAGAACTTGCGGAAGTTCTCGAGGCTCAGCGAGTAGTGGCGCACCGACAAGGCCGTGGTGGGCCGGACCTTGAGGGTCACCTGAAAGATGATGCCGAACAGCCCGTAGCTGGAGCGGAAGATCTGCAGATCCTTGGGGTTGTCGGCCTCGGTGAGCTCGCGAATCTCGCCTTGCGGCGTGACGAAGCGCACGGCCGTCACGTAGGAGCTGATCTGGCCGAAGCCGCCGGGGAAGGACGAGTCCTTGGTGGCGGCGCAGGCCATGGCGGCGAGCGTCGTGTTGCCGATCTCGGTGGTGACGTGGGGTTGGAGCCCGCGCTCGCGCAGCGCCTGGGCAAGCTGAATGTACGACACGCCGGCTTCCACCGTGACCGTGTCGTCGGTGAAGTGCAGGATGCGGTTCATGGCCTTCATGTCGACCATGGTGCCGCCTTGGTCGTCGCCGTTCATGCGCGCGGTCGAATGCATGGAGCCCGCGGGCCGCACGGGCGTGGGAAAGCGCACCGTGTCGGTCACGATCTCGATGATGTCCTCGACGCTTTCCGGCGTCACCTTCACCCGCGGGTGATAGGTCCAGGTGCCGTCCCAGCTTTTGATGGTGACGTCCTGTTGGATGTCCATGAACTTCCCTCACTCCTCGCGGCGCAAGACCATAACGGAATGAGCCCGCGAATCCAGGCTCCTAGAAAAACAGCCGCACGGGCCCATTGAGAGCGGCAAGGACACCTCCGGACTTGACGCAGATCAAGGAGGCGCGGCCGCCATCCTATGGGTTGAAGGGGGGCGGAGGGAATGCTTAGGTCTGCCGCAATTTGCAGCTATTTCGCGGGTTTGGATTCTGCATCGGAGGGTCGTGACGGACGTGAAGCGGTTCTGCATCATCGGGGCGGGCGCCTGCGGGCTGGCCGTGGTCAAGACCTTCGCCGAGCGGGGAATTCCCTTCGATTGCTTCGAGGCGGAAGGCGATCTCGGGGGCATCTGGAACCCCGGCAGCCCCCACGCGGTCTATGGCTCCACGCACCTGAATTCGTCGAAGAAGCTGTCCCGCTACCCGGACTTCAAGTTCCCCGACGAGATGCCGTATTATGTCAGCGCGGCGCAGGCGCACGAATATTTGCGCGCTTATGCCGCGGAGTATGGGATCTACGACCGCATCACCTTCAACACCCGCGTTTCCGCCATCGAGCGGGCCGACAAAGGCTGGCGGGTGACGCTGGAAGGGGAGAGCGAGCCGCGGATCTATGACGGGGTCGTCGTTGCCAATGGGCATCATTGGCACCCTTACACGCCTGACTATCCCGGCACGTTCGCCGGCGAGATGCTGCACTCCCACGACGTGAAGTCGAAGGGACAGCTCAAGGACAAGCGCGTGCTCGTCGTCGGCGCCGGCAACTCGGCGGCGATATTCGCGACGCGGCCCAAGACGGCACGGCCATCCACTCGATGCGCCGCACCTATTACTTCTTCCCCAAGATGCTGTTCGGCAAGCCGACCGACGCGGTCATCGACCGTCTCAGTCATTTGCCGCCTGCCGCGCCACTTTATGTATTCGCTCTACAAGCTCGGCATGTGGGTCTTGATCGGCTCGCATGAGCGCTATGGCCTGCCGAAGCCGGATCACGATCTGTTCGAGGCGCATCCCACCGCCTGCACCACCTATCTCGACCACATCGTGCATGGGCGCATCGTGCCGAAGCCGGGCATCACGCGCTTCGAGGGCAAGCGGGTCTTTTTTCGAGACGAGGAGGAAACCTCCGAGGAAGTCGACCTTCTCGTTTGGGCCACGGGCTACCGCGTCCACTTCCCCTTCATGGACGACTCTTATGTGCTCGACGAGAACGGCTGGCCGAAGCTGTTCATCCACACCTTCCATCGCGAGTGGGACGACTTCTTCGTGTGCGGGTTGTTCGAGCCGGCCGAGGGCGGCGTGTGGCAGATCGCCGATTATCAGGCGCGGCTGATCGCGGCCTTCATCACGGCCCAGGAAGAGGACCCTAAGAGGGCGGCGTGGTTCCGTGAGCTCAAGCGTCACGCCAACCCCGATATCGGCCATGGGCTCAAGCACCAGGACACGCCCTGGCACCGGTTCGAGATCCAGCATTTGCGCTTCCGCCGCTATATGAAGCGGCTGCTCAAGAAGTTCGGGCCGTGTGCCCCGCCGGAGCAGGAGATGCGCACCATGGGCGAGACCGCCGAGGAGCGGGAAGCCGAGAAGCTCAAGCTCGCTTCTTGAGCGCGGGATATCCGACGCAGATACAAAAAGACCCGGACGCGATGTCCGGGTCTTTTTTTCAAGTCTGAAAGACGAGGCTTACGCGCTCGGCGTGGTCGTCTTCTGCACGGCCTTCTCGACGGGCTTATAAGCCTCGCGCGCGACGGACGCATACATCTCGCCGATCTTCGAGCGCGTGAACTCCACGTCCCAGACGAGGTATGGCCGGCCCGATACGTCGAGCGCCACGCGGGTCAGGGTCTCGTCCATGGGCAGATAGCAGGCGCCATAGCGGGTGATGCCCGCCTTGTCGCCCAAAGCCTCCGCAAACGCCTGGCCCAGCACGATCCCGGAATCTTCCGTGGTGTGGTGCTGGTCGATATGGAGGTCGCCTTCGGCCTTGAGGGTGATATCGATCAAGGAATGCCGCGCCAGCTGCTCGATCATGTGATCGAGGAAGCCCACGCCGGTGGCAACGTCATAGGCGCCCGTCCCGTCCAGATCGACGGTCGCGCTGATCTTGGTCTCCTTGGTGCGGCGTTTAACCGTCGCGGACCGGGAGTCCGTTGATTTGCTTCGCTTCTGCATGTCTGCCAGCATAGTCCAGGGGTCTTAAATAAAGGCTGTTGGCAATTCGCTTCCAGCCCGGCTTATACGCCGCGTCATGCGGCCGTGCTACCGCCCAACACCCATAAACGAGGGAACTCCATGCGCCGCCTGCTTCTGCTGCTTGCCATCCTGATCGCCGCTTATGTCGGCTACCCCTATCTGACCCTCTATTGGCTGGATCAGGCGCTGCTGAACGACGACCAGGAGGCCCTGGAGCGGCTCGTGGATTTCCCGCAAGTCCGAGCGGATCTGAAGGCGGAGATGCAGGGCCAGGTGCTCGAAAAAGCCGCGGAAATCAAAGAAAAACGGCCGATTCTCGGGACTTTCGGGCAAGCCCTGACCAAGCTCGTCGCCCCCGGCCTGGTGGACAGCTCCGTCGACGGCATGGTCACGCCGGAAGCCATTTTGAGCAATCCCACCGTGGTCGAGCACCGCGAAAAGAACGAATCCTTCGTCGATTTCATCACCTACGCCTTCTTCACCGCGCCGGCCCGGTTCATCTTCGACCTGAAGGACCCGGAAAAGCCCGATTCGCCCACCGTCACCGCGATCATGACGCTGGACGGTTTCCGCTGGCGCGTGGTGGGGGTCGAGGTTCCGCCCTTGGAGCAGTTGCTCTCCAAGGTGCCCTAATCCTGGCCGTTAGCCCCAATGCCGCGGATAGCTTGACGAACGGGCCGCCCGCGCCGATATCGCATTGCAGCATGTCATCCCATTCCTCCCCCGACACGTGGCACGGCACCACGATCCTCACCGTCCGCAAGGCCGGCAAGGTGGTCATCGCCGGCGACGGCCAGGTCTCCCTCGGCCAGACCATCATCAAGGGCACCGCCCGCAAGGTGCGCCGCGTCGGTTCCGGCAATGTGATCGCCGGCTTCGCGGGGTCCACGGCGGACGCCTTCACCTTGTTCGAGCGGCTCGAGACCAAGCTCGAGCGCTTTCCCGATCAGCTGAAGCGCGCCTGCGTCGAGCTCGCCAAGGACTGGCGCACCGACCGCTATCTGCGTCGCCTCGAAGCCATGATGATCGTGGCCGACCCGGACGAGAGCCTGGTGCTCACCGGTACCGGCGACGTGCTTGAGCCGGACGACGCGGTGATGGGTATCGGCTCCGGCGGTTCCTTTGCGCTGGCGGCCGCGCGCGCGCTGCTCGACACCGACCTCGATGCGGAGCAAATCGCGCGCAAGGCCATGGCCATTGCCGCCAAGATTTGCGTCTACACCAATGACGAGGTGACCGTCGAAACCCTCGACGCCACGAAATGATGCTTCTGTATCGTCATGGCCGGGCTTTGTCCCGGCCATCCACGAGCCGCAAACGCAGGCAATCGAAATTCGTGGATGCCCGGCACAAGGCCGGGCATGACAGAACGAGGATTTAATTCAACACCATGACCTCATTTTCCCCCCGCGAGATCGTTTCCGAGCTCGACCGCCACATCATCGGCCAGCGCGACGCCAAGCGCGCCGTCGCCATCGCGCTGCGGAACCGCTGCGCCGCCAGCAGCTCG